>CAYNNM010000050.1:0-6266 GCA_964398575.1 uncultured Methanosarcinales archaeon | reverse complement strand
GAAAAAGAGCATACATCATAATCGTTGAAGATTAATTGTGCAACACAACAAAATTTAACTTAAAATCAGGATGATCACCACTCCCTTATCTCTCGTACCGCGTCGCGGTGCCACATCTCAAGAAGGTCAACCATCTTCTTCTTTATGTCCTCTTTCCCGCTGATGACATAGATGTACACATAGCCTCCTTTCTCGAGGTTCAGCTGCTTCTTCTCGACGATCCTCTTCTCCATAAGGGAAGCCATGGCCTTCTGGACAGTTGTCCTGTCAAGGCCAAGCTCAGTCGCTATCTCATTTATCGTGAGGAACTTATGCTTCTTCAGGAGGAACATCATGAGCTGGTAGCTCGTCTTATTGAGCTCGAAGCTGCATTTGATGAGATCATCCATCGATATCTTCTCGCACGCGAAACTTATCATTTTCTTCACTTCCTTCTTCCGTGATTCCTCAGTTCATATCTCTCGACAAGGATGCTGCCTATGATCGCGAAAGAGAGCGAACCCAAAAACAAGTAAAGGCACCTCTGGCAGACAAAACAGCTCCCTGCGCAGTATCCTTCAGACCCCGCTGCGATTCCGTAGCAGTGGAAGGCGATCGATGAAAACAAGAGTATGAGCGATAAAAGGAGGAATATCTTCGGAAATTTAAACATTTCGGTCATTCTCTTATTCACTGAGAAAAGCCATATCAGGAGCACTGATAGAAGGAATACCATGGTGGTGCTCGATATCACATCCATCCTGCTGAAGCTAGATACTGTGAATCCGAGATATATCCCTGCGCCGATGAGGACGATGCTCAGGAATCTGTTCAGGTGCTCCATGAAATTACCTGCCTTCCTGATTGTCTTGACCATCCCTGTTCCGATAAAGAGCATCACTGTCGGCGCGACAAGGATGCCGAGGCCGAAGAAGACAAGGGACGGAAGTATCTTATCTATGGAGAATCCGGCGAGAGTGCCAAGGAATGGGAGCGAACAGGGGCTTGTCGCGACACCGAATGAGAATATCGCTCCGAAGAGGAATGTGTTCTTCACAGGATAGAGACTCAGCGGATTTATCCTGTTCATCAGCTGAAGGATCCCAAGAACGACAAGAGACACAGCTATGAAGAGAAGCACGCCGTTCCGAAGCGCGCTTGAGAGCACTCCCTTGAAGAATGCCCCGAATATCACGAAGAATGTCATGAAGCCGGCAAGGTACAGGAGATATCCTGCGTAATCGATTCTTTTCTCGCCCATGAATCTGTACAGGGTTATCGGGAAGAGCACAAGTATGCAGGGAGTCATGGATGCCAGTATTCCTGCCAAGAATGCCTCTATCATATCGACCCGCCATCCGGGCCCCCACCGCTCCCCCTAATTGAGGCGAGTGCAGAGCACTCGCTAATGTTCTGTTTCATCTATTTCTCCTCTCGACCATTATGCACATATCGTGTATGCACTCGATTCCGTTCTTCTCGCAGAAATCCACCGCTTCTTCGGATTCTGATCCCGGCTGCATCCAGATCCTCTTTATCCCAAGAGACTTGCATATTCTCGCGATCTCAAGAGTCACCTCGGGCTGGACGACAGTTATCACGATGTCGACTCTCCTCGACTCAAGAAGGCTATTCAGCGAGGAATAGCACTTATCGCCCTCTATCGATTCCTCTTTAGGGTTAACCGGGTAAACAACCCTTCCGGATTCCCGAAGGTCGCGATACACCTGGTTGCCGTACTTCTCCCCGTTGTTCGAAGCCCCGATTATGGCGAAAGAATTCTTTGAGTCTATGAATGAAGGGATGCTTTCCATTTTATCTTATCCAAGGGATGCTTAAGCATCACATCAGTTTACCCGCCCGCTATGCCAAATCCCGACTCGTAAGCTCATACGGGATTCGTCGACTTTCCTTCGGAAAGCACCCCCGACGCTTACGCTCCACCGCCCGGTTTCGGGCAGTTGGATTTCGAAAATGGCTGCGTCTTCTCCCAAAATCATCCGAATATCTTCGAGAAGAATCCCTGACTCTTCTCAGGCATCTGCGACCTTCCGAGGCTGATGTCTATCGCGTGATTCAGCTCCTTCTTCATCGGAGTGCCCCTGAACGCGATTATGTCGCTTTTTGGCCCCTTCACAAATACAGTCGGGACACTAATTACCCCGTAGATTTCGGCCCTTTTTGAACCCTCCCTTGTCGCAGTGCTTGTCTCGACCACCTTGACATCCGCCCTCTCTCCCTCGATCTCTTGCGATACTTTTATCGCCCATCTGCAGTGGGGGCAGGTCGGACTTGTGAATACCTCTATCTTGACCTTATCTTTATTCTCCTCGATGCGCTCTTTCTCCGCGCGCTTTCCTTTTCCCATCTATTTCACTTTCGCAAGAACTTCATTTATCTTCGATTTCAATACTGGCTTTGGGGCGAAACCGACGATTCTCTCGACTTCCTTCCCTTTGTGGAGCACAAGCAGTGTTGGGATGCCCTGGATGCCGAACTGGGACGCAAGGCCAGGCTCCTCCTCCGTATCAAGCTTCGCGAACTTCATCGCGTGTATCTCTTTCGATAGCTCCTCGAATACCGGCGCCATCATCCGGCAAGGGGCGCACCATTCTGCCCAGAAATCTATTATGACTGGCTTATCTGACTTCACGATTTCCTTCTCGAAATTCGCCTCGGTTATGTGGATCAAACTCATTTTATCTACCTCCTGATTCCGCTATCAGCAATCTCTTCTTTTATAAGATTTTTGAATTTAAATCAGTTGTGATTATGATGCTCACTAGTGTCTGGAGAAAGAACATACTTAAAAACAATGTGGATGTGTGACTGCAGGCCCTGTTTTTCCGAACAACCGGATTCCTAACCGAATGACGCGGCCCAGTCGTAGACCCTCTTTATGTCCTCGTAGAGCTCATTCTTCTTCTTCGGCGATAAAGCCTCATACTCCTGCTTTAGGGCACGATAGGTCTCCCTGACAGCCTTATTGTCCTTATTCTTCATGGCCTCTTTCGCCTTCTCGACAAGCGCGATGGCCTTTGTCGCATCGCTCTTTCCGGTCTGGGCCTTTCCTATCTCGCTCAGTATCTCTTCCTTGTTCTTCGAAAGACCGGCCAAGAACTCATCGCGCCCGATTGCAGAATCCATCCTTTCCGCGACAACGACAGGCTCTGCCCTCTCCACCCTCTTTACGGTCTCAGTGTGGCTGTCCTGCAGGTTTATCATGATGTTCTTGAACTCAGTTATCGCTTTGTCGAAATAGACCATCTGCTTTCTCGAATCCGCCCTGAACTTCTCGAACTCATCCTTGGTTATGTGGTTCTTCGAGTTTGTCTTGATGTCATTGAACTCTTTTACCATCTCCTGGAAAGCCTCATTCAGGGTATTCGAGAGCTCCTCGTACTTCTTGTAGTCGTCGAACCTCTTCTCGACAATGCCGAATATGTTCTCGACCTTATCGGAGTGTATCTCGACAGAAGACTGTATCTTCTTCATCTTCGAGAGGTTGTCCTTCACTTCCTTGTTCATCTCGACGACCTGGTCTATCCCGCGGAACGTATTCATCTTGTCGCGAATCTCCTTCAGCTCCTCGCGTATCTTCTCAGCTATTATGCCGTAGCTCTCGAGCTTCGACTTTATCGCCTCTATCTTGACATCCTCTTTCTTTATCTCTATCAGGAGCTTCTCAGGCTGGACAGATTCGACAAGATCAGATGCGTGGACAGCCTTCACCTCTATATTCCTGATGTCCTTCTCCTTCTCGATGAGCATATTCCGGAGCTCGCCTATCTGCTCAGCTATGTGCGTGAATTTCTCAGAATAGGACTTCCTCATCTCATTTATCGCGTCTATCTGGGCCTTCAGCCTCTCGATATCGGCTCCGATGGAGGCCCCAGTCTGCGCAGGCTTAGGCACGGCCTCCTCTGTCATCTGGGCTATCTCCTCATCCTCTGAGATCTCGGTTTCCTTAACTTTTCCTTTCTTCAAAGAAAGCATTCTCCACCCCTTTTACCCATTCTTCTTCCTCTCAATATATATATTTTTTCCTTTCTCACGAAAGCTCGTTCTCCATTCTCTTTATCTTGTCCTCGACCCTCTTTAGCTGCCCATCGTCCTTGGTCAGCCTCGCGACATTGATATCTGATTCGAGGCTCACTATCCTTATCTCGATAAGGGATGTGTCTTCACCCTTCTTCTTCATCTCGATGACTTTCTTCTTCAGAAGGCCCATCCTCTCCTCGAACTCCGCCAATCTCCCTTTTCCGCCGGAACCCTCCTCTTTTTTGCCCTCGGCCCCTTCCTTCACGCCCTTATCGCCAGTATCATTAGCAGATAGCGCCGCATCGATGACTTTCTCATCCCATTTATGAGCAAGAAGCGCCTTCTTTATCTTCTCGGCAGGGATTCCTCTCGAGAGCTGCGCAGCGACATACTTCCTTAACTGCTCCTCTTTCGGCTCGGCTTTGCCACTCTCTTTTTGTCCCTCTTTCACGCCTTCCTTTGTGACCACTATCTTCTCGCGTTCCTTCTTCGCTTTCTCGACATCTGATTTTATGTCCTCTATCTTCGCGAGGCAGAGGAGTCTTCCCTGCCTGCTTCCAGGCGCCCGAGACTCTCGGCACAAGGGATTCGAGGTATATGTCGACCATATTGAAGTTCCCGCTTTTCACCTTATCGAGAGCGAGCTTGAGCTCAAGGCGCAGATCGAACACATCCACTCCGAGCTTCCCGAGCTCATCTATCTGGAACTCAATGTCATCGATCTTCTCATTGTAAGCGTCATAGAAGCCAAGCTCCTCATCAGTAAGCCTCGATATCGAGTGGAGAAGAGGCCTGAATGAGATGAAGTATGCGCGTCCCTTGTTGTATTCCGCGTTCTCGAGCATACCTGTCCCGACACTCGCCTTCACTATCGATTTCAGTATGTCCTCCCCGTATTTTGTCTTTATCCTCTCAAGATCCCCTTCATCCCTTGTCCTCATCTGTATCTCGGTGCCTATGTTCGCCTTTATCGAGCCGACGAAGTCAGAGAGGACCTGGCTGATGAGCACAAGGCCGACACCCCATTTCCTGAACTCCCTGCAGGCGCGCTCGATCTGGACAAACCCCTCCCCTGAGCCTCCGAATTTCGGAAGCAATCTGTGGACCTCGTCGTAGACTATCAAGAGCTTCAGCTGCTGCGACTCAGGAAGATTCGCGTGGAATATCTCCTTGATGGTGTTCGCGACGAATATGTCGATGTCCTTCGGATCTAGGCGGTTGATGCTGAAGATGGTTATCTCCCCTGGATTCATGTATTTCCTGATATTGATTATCTCAAGCGCGTTGTATATCGGGCGCACATTCCCATTGTATGCCCGCGCTTCCGAGAGCTTCATCCCGAAGTTCTTGTACTCTTTCAACATATTCTTCTCTTTCGATCTTCGGAGGAAACCTGACCACTGAGCTGTCGGATCGAAGACCATCACCGCGGTCCCTTTCTTCAGCGCTTCCTCGATGATGACCTGCGCCGCGACAGACTTTCCGCTTCCTGTCGCTCCAGCGACTATCGAGTGGGTCTGCATCTTGTCTATCTCCACGAATGTCCTGATGCTTGTCTCAGCGATGTTACCGACAAAAGCGGTCCTCTCTCCAGGCTGCGGCAGTTCCTTGTAATCCACAGTTATCTGGTATTTCTTCTTCTTCATCTCCATCCTGTGGTATATCTCTATCGAGACCACGCTTAGCGAGACGAAGGCTATCGCGACGACAATGGCCCACACAGGGATCATCCCGAAGATGTATCTCCTGTACCACGGATTCTCGACCCGCAGATACGCGAGAGACTGGGCGTGCATGCTCCTGTTGTTGCTCGTGTAATAGGATGTTCCGCGTATGAGATATCTTCCGAGCGGAGTATCCTGAGGAACAGGAAGGGTCTTTATCACGGATATCGTGGTCTCGATGGCTATCGATTCCTCTGTCTCGGAGAGTGTCTTATCGAGCTCAGGATCCACAAGCTCGAGCTTGAGCTGCACATCGACGCGCTTTGTCTTTCCAAGATTGTATATGTCCACCTGGACCCGCGCAGGCTTGCCGGGATTCGTCCCTTCGGTTATCGGCTGGACCTTGAGGTCAAGCAGCTGCTCCTTCGATTCGAGGACCCTTAGCTCAGTCGGTATCCTCGACACGATCTTCGATCCGAGCATTATCTTTATCTCGCCAGCGTATATCCCTGGAGTCGTATCGTATGGGACACTAATGCTTATCTCGAAATCCCCTTCCTCCCCCATCCCAAGATCGATAAG
>CAYNNM010000049.1:0-6329 GCA_964398575.1 uncultured Methanosarcinales archaeon | reverse complement strand
ATTTCCGGGCATTCGGGATCGCAAATCGGCGCGATCCTGATGTTTTCGGCGCGTACAAGTTTGGCTCTGAGCCAAACTGTACTGAAAATCTTCGATTTTCATATATCCTCGTCTTGAAAAACAAGGTATTGCGCCGATTTTCGATAAAATAAAACTAAAATAATCATCACTACATAGTAACTAAACATTAGTAAAATTTATAAAGGGAAGAGAGAAGGAATAGAAAATATGAGACACGGGGAATCCGACGGAAGATACAGGGCAGGGCCTTTGGCGCAGCACGATGTGACTAGCTTCAGGAATCTCCTGAGAGATGAGGCGCTTCCGATATCATACGCATTCGCGAGCAAGATCGAAGACGGTCTCAAAAGAGAGCCTACCCTGGCGCACGCGATCGACTTTCTTAAGAAAATATATTCTGAGGAATGCAGCAGGGAGAAGATGCTTGGGAAGAACTTGCCGGAAGGCAACCTAGTACTCATTCCGCAGACAGGCGGAAGGCTAAAGCCAATGACTGCGGACCACTCGAACCAGATAGAGAATCTGATACTCAAGAATTACGGCGACGAGGTCTCGCGGCTCGTCTATAAGAACGTCAAGAGGATGAATCGAATAAATGTCTCGGATGATCTGAAGCTCGAATACAGCAGAAAAGGGTGCGCCGACGAAAAGATGCACGGAAGGATACTGCGTGTCCAGACACTGGTCTCTCCCGAAGGGGATGAAGCATCTGGAATCATAGGGCTCCTCACAGACCAGGCCGAGGAAGGCAAGGATGTCAGTCTCTTCTTAGACTCGCTCTCCTATCTCATCGACAGCTCGGTCTCGATAAGGAAAGGTGCGATGTTCGACACGCTTACAGGCCTGTATAATCGGGACCATTTCGAGAGGATGTATGATCTTATCGAGAGGAGACTGAATGAGGGGAATCCTGTGATATTCCTCGATTCAGATGTGAATGCCTTAAAGACCATAAATGACAGATATGGAAAAGAGCCATTCGGGAATACTCTTCTTCAGAGAGCAGGCCTCGCTCTTGAGAGATCATTCAGGTCCGGAGACATGATCGCCAGATGGGGAGGGGATGAATTCAAGGGAATAATCGTCTGCAATAAGCCGGAAGGGAGGGAACGGACGCTTGAGGATGTGGTCAAGGACAAAAGAAATCTCATCCAAACAAGACTCAGCGAGAGCCCGCTTCAGCTTCCCGACGGAAAAACATTCATTCCTCCGCTATCGCTCAGCATGAAGGTATTTTACCCCGATATGAGCAATTCCGATATCGAAGCGCTGAAGAAAGACGCTGATTTGGAGATAAAGCTCCTTAAGAACGAATGGTATCGCAGGAATCCTGAATGGGATATCAGGAATAGGGGCCAGGCCGGACAGCAATAGTGCTCGGGCTTCTCCTTCCGATTATCGGCCCGTCGGAGACAGAAAAGCCGGCTGCGCGAAGATTCTCCCGCACGCTTCTTGCGTAGCTGTAGGTTGTCACTATCGCCCCTTTCTTCGATACCCGGAATACTTCCTTGAAGAACTCGTTCGTCCAAAGCTCAGGATTCTTGGCTGGCGAGAACCCGTCGGCGAATATGACATCGAAGTGATTCTCGGGTAAGTCCTTTATGGTCGCGACAGCATCGCCTATGATGAGTGTCGCGTGTATTCTTTCATCGGAATGATTCCCATCACGGGCAAGGATCTTCGCAATCTCGAAATTCTTAAGAGGAGGGTTGAGGTTCTGCACTTCAGCGAGCACTCCTCCATCTTTCTCGAGCGCGATTATCTCGATACGCTCGCCGCCGGCATCAAGAAACTCATCTATCGCCGCTACGAAAGTGTAGCCGAGGCCAAAGCCGATGTCAAGAACCCTCACTTCTTTGCGGCCCGCGATATTTGCCGGCCTGATGAATTTGCCGAAGACCTCCTCGATCGCGCCTGATTTTGTGTGGTAGTGGTCCTGGTAATTGTCGTTGTACAGGGTCACCGAGCCATCATCAGTTATTGTCTCTCTCATCGATATTTGGGAAAACGAAAGGGATTTAAATAGGATTCTCTTCGATTCCCTTGAAAATGAACGCATTCCAAAGGAGCTGGGAGATAACGAAGCTGACTTTCCACGTGATGAAGGCAGATAAGGAACTATTCCTCTTCCCGATCCTATCAGGGATATTCTCGCTCCTTTTCATCGCGGCAATGGTGTTCCCGACACTGATAACCGGCCTGTTCTCAGGCACAGACATCGGCGGGGCGCTGTTCTACGGCGCGATATTCATCATATACTTCGGGCTCGCATTCATCGCGACATTCTTCAATGTGTGCGTCGTCTATACCGCGAAGACAAGATTCTCAGGGAAGAACGCGACCTTCGGCGAGAGCTTGAGATTCGCGGCAGGGAAGATACATCTTATATTCTACTGGAGCCTGATCGCGGCGACTGTCGGCCTTATCCTCCGCATACTCGATAGTATGGCTGAGAGAGCGAAAGGGATTGGGAGAACTATAGCGAAAGGGATCATCGCGATGATGGGGGCTGCCTGGAGCATTGTCACATTGTTTGTTGTGCCAGCGATGGTATATCATGATCTTGGCCCGATCGACGCCATAAAATCCTCGGCGAAGACCATCAGGAAGACCTGGGGAGAATCGCTCATCAGGCATTTTGGCCTCGGCTTTGTGCAGATGGTCTTCTTCTTCGGAGGGCTTGTGTTCTTCTGGCTTCTCTTTGTCGCTTTGAGCGCTGTCGCAGGCATCTATGGAGCGATAATATCGCTTGTCCTCGCCGCGACATACATAATTTTCCTCTTCATATTCTTCGCTGTCGCGAACACCATATTCAACACAGCGCTCTACCAGTACGCGTCGACCGGGCATGTGCCGCACGGATTCCCGAAAAAGACAATGGAGCACGCTTTCGAGAGCAGAAAAGAGAGGGGGAACATCTAGAGCTTCTTAAGATACAGAATGAACTTATCAAGACGCTCTCTTGATCTATCGAGCTTCTTGTTCGCCTCATCGACAAGGACCTTCAGGTAATCCTCGCTGACAAGCAATCTCTTCCCTTTCGAGATTATGGTGTCGAGAAACTCTGTCCCGACTATCTCGACCATCACCCGCTTCTTCGTTCCCATGATGCCGCAGCGTTTGAATCCTGCTTTTCTCGCAAGGACAAGCAGCGCCTCAGCATCGTCGATTGTCCTTGCGGCGATATGAAGTATCGGCGGCTCCTCGCGGAACCAGACAGCCTCATCGATTGCCAAGAGCCCCTCTATCGTCGGCACGATGTCCTTGTACTTGACAGGCGAGTGGCTGACAAAGAGCCATTCCGCCTGGTCCTTGCGTCCGCTTCTCGCGACCTTCATTATGTGTATCCTGCCGGCGCAGCTCGATGTCGTGTAGAAGTTCGGATTTTTATTTATCGCGTCGATAAGATGCGCGATCTCGATATCGACATTCCCTTTCTTCGAGCGGTCGGGCTTGTAGAGAAGCTCGAGGTATCTCTTCTTGTCTGTATCGAATGCCATTCTCTTCGGAGATTCATAAGCTTTTTAAAATCTTTCCGTAAGATTGGCAGATGCGATCCCAGAACGCGCTCCTCCATTTCGACACGAAAGAGGAGTATGACTTCATCAACATAACCGAGGACCTGAAGGAATTCGTCCTT
Source organism: uncultured Methanosarcinales archaeon (assembly GCA_964398575.1). Classification (GTDB taxonomy): domain Archaea; phylum Nanobdellota; class Nanobdellia; order Woesearchaeales; family CAIVOO01; genus CAYNNM01. The sequence continues at coordinate 2,668 of CAYNNM010000049.1, read as the reverse complement.
GGGAGCGGGATAAGAAATGGGCTTCTGAACATACAGTCTCTCCACACGACAGCTGCGATCGTGGTCAATGAGGATGAGCCTCTCCTGCTCGAGGATATGAAGGCGCATCTGGAATCCCTCTCACCGAAATCGAGGAGATACAATCACGACAATTTCGATATCCGGACAGTGAATATGTGCGATGGCGAGTGCGCGAATGGCCACTCCCACTGCAAGGCCCTTGGCCTCCCAACATCGACGACACTCAATGTCATCGGCGGGAAGCTTAAGCTTGGGATGTGGCAGCAGGTGTTCCTGCTCGAGCTTGACCGGGCGAGAAGAAGAAGTGTGGAGATGCACCTGATTGGGGAGTAACGATATACATTAATGTATACTAATCTTATTCTGCACAAAGTTTAAAAACCTAACGCTATATAAAAAGGCAAAAAGGGGTAATTATGGATAAGAAGAGGTGCCTATTCGAAGTATCCTGGGAAGTCTGCAATAAAGTCGGCGGGATATACACAGTCATAACGACAAAGGCACCCTACATAAACGAGAAGAATTCTTGCTATACTTTCATCGGACCATACCTTCATCAGAAAGCCGAGAGCGAATTCATAGAGGAGGTCGTCCCTGAGCATCTTCGCGATGTCTTCCTCGAGATGAAAGCGGAAGGGCTCCCCTGCAGATACGGGAAATGGCTGATAAAATCAGAGCCGCAGGTCATCCTCATCGATTTCTCATCGATGTATGGAAAGAAGGATGAGATCCGCGCGAAGCTGTGGGAGGACTACCAGGTCGACTCGCTTGGCGCAGGCCACGATTTCGACGAGCCAGTCGTATTCTCTACAGCTGTCGGAAGATTCCTCGATAAATACCAGAAGAAGACAAACGGACATATCGTCGCGCAGTTCCACGAATGGATGACTGGGGCAGCGATACTCTACCTTAAGAAGCGCAATCCACACATCGCGACAGTATTCACGACGCACGCGACAGTGCTCGGTCGCGCGATGGTGAGCTCGACGCAGGATTTCTACACGAAGATAAAATCGATAAACGCCGATGAGGAGGCGAAAAGCCATTATGTCAAGGCCAAGCACGATGTCGAGAAGCACTCGGCCAAGAACTGCGATGTATTCACCACAGTCTCGGCGATAACAGGCCTTGAGGCAGAGCACATACTCGGACGAAAGCCGGATGTCCTTCTCCCAAACGGGATCGATATGGAGAGCATGCCATCCTTCGAGGAGACATCGATAAAGCACAGCGAATACAAGCACGCGATAAAGGATTTCATAATGTCATTCTTCTTCCCTTACTACTCATTCGAGCTCGACGAGACCCTGATATTCTTCATATTCGGGCGATACGAGTTCGAGAACAAGGGGATAGACATATTCATAGAGGCTCTCGGAAGACTGAATGAGGAGATGAAGAAAGAGGAGTCGAAAAAGACCATAGTCTCGTTCTTCTTCATACCTGCCGCGATAAACGGCATAAACCACGATGTGCTCGAATCGAGGACGATGTTCTCGGACATAAAGAATTTTGTCGAGAGCAAGGAGAAGGAGATAAAGAACAACATAGTCTACTCGATAGTCTCGCAGGAGAAGCTCTCGAAGGAGAGCATATTCGACGAGGCGTTCCTATCGGCAGTCAAGAAGAAGCTGCTCAGATTCGAGAAGGAAGGAAGCCCGCACTACTCGACGCACGACCTCAAGTACTACGACAATGATGCGATGGTGAATGGATTCAAGAGAGCAGGGCTTCTCAATCACGAGGGCGACAAGGTGAAGGTTATACTCTATCCAGCTTACTTGAAATCGGCCGATAGCCTGCTTAACCTCGAGGTCAATGAGGCCATCCTCGGCGGGCATCTTGGAGTCTTCCCGTCGGCCTACGAGCCTTGGGGATACACTCCGCTTGAGGCAGGAGCCCTTGGCGTCGCATCTGTCACATCTGACTTGGCAGGATTCGGAATCTACATCGAGCCGCATCTTAAGAAGGAGAATCCTGGGATATTCGTCCTTAAGCGCTTCGGAAGGAAGCACGAGGACGATACGGCAGGGCTCTTTGACATACTGAAGCAGTATGTCAGCTTCAGCAAGGAGGAGAGGATAACGAATAAGATAGAGGCGAGGCACCTGGCAGGCCTCGCTGACTGGAAGAATCTTGTCAAGTTCTACGAGGAGGCGCACAATAATGCCGCGAAGAAATTCGAGCACAGGTAAGAGAGGCGGGATGTTCCAGATCGGCCTTTTTCTCGTGGCTGCGGCGATAACTGCTCTCTTCATCTATGGGATGATGGATCTCTCGAAGCAGAAGAAAGAGGGCGGCGGCAACACAACGATGACATTCTCTGATTTCATCGGAGACATATTCAACAGGGGAGAGAAGAGGACGACTGATGCGAAAGAAGCAGTGAGATCGATCAAGACCAACCTTAAGGTGAACACCTGCGGCCTCGGAGGAGGGATAAAGTGCATCCCGTTCTACGGCGATGGGACACTCACATTCGTCGTGACGAACAATATCGCGAGGCAGTCTTTCCCTGACGCGCTGAATGTTAAGATAGAGATAGAGGGGGGGAACTGCACAGGAGTGCTTGATGGACTGAAGGAGCTCAGGAACGGGCATATGAGCAACTACACCCTCGTCTGCGATTTCGATGAGGCATTTTTCG
>CAYNNM010000048.1:0-6375 GCA_964398575.1 uncultured Methanosarcinales archaeon | reverse complement strand
TCCTTTCCTGTGCTGTGGTGCTCGAGGATCTGTCTTGCGGTGAGCGGTTTACTCGCTTCAAGCGGCTGGAACTTTATGTCTTCTGGCTTTCTCGCAGTGTAGGTTATCGGGTAAGCGATCTTCTCGCTTGGATAGATCCCTATCGCGACTCTCTTTCTGTTTCGGCCGTATGTGATGTGGAGCTTCTCCTGTATCTGTATCACTTCGCGTATCTTCTCATCATCGAACTTCAGATTGCTGACGATGGCGCACGCTGTGAATGGGCGGACCTGCTCGACTGCTTTTTCGATTATTACTTTCTTGCCTGATTTTGTGATGGGGTATTTTTTGAGGCCTGTCTTCACTCCGATGAAAGAGGAGAACGCTCTTGCGAAGCCCTGCTCGCTCAATAGATCCGGCCTGTTCGGAAATATCTCTACATGGATCTCATTGCCCTCGATCTTCTCAAGACCAGTGCCAAGCATATCGATGCGGTTCTTCAACTGCTCAAGCGGAAGCTTCTTCCCGACAAGCTTCTCGAATACATTCTTGTTTAAGGTTATTGTTGGCATTATCTATTACCTTCTTTTATCATTCGATCGACTTTATTCACAAATACAGTTGTCTTTGTCTTTAAATTATTTATGTCAGCCTGCTCGAATCTTGTCCTTGTGGAATAGGACGCTTCCTCTCTTTTTTGTTTCGATTCTACATAAGAAAGGATATCTTCTGCGTCGAACATATTGAGCATCTCTATCTCTTCTTTCGAGAAGCTGCTCTTATAGAAATGCTTTATCAGTATGCACAGCGTCGCATCGTGGTTCTTCGAGAAATAGCCTTTGGAGAGTATCAGCGCAAGAGCCGCATGATATGATGCGTAATAGCATGCGACAAGGGCCCAGTCATTGTATTCCACGCCTATCTTGCCGATGAAGCCAAGATTGTGCCTCGCTTTCTCAAGATGCCCTTTTATCTCGGATACCGAGCCTTCCTTCATTATGATTCCTTTATTGAGATATTGCTCTATCTTCTCTTCGAGGTAGTTCTTGTCTTCAAGCAGTTTTTTCAGTTCGTGCTCATTCATCGTTTAGTGCCTCGTAAAAAAATATGTGGTTGTATGCCGGAAAACCTGTCTCAAGAGCTGACTGGATTACCTTGTCTTTCTTCAGCTTTATTTCATCCTTGAATGCTTTATATGTCGTCTGGAATTCGCTCATCTTCATCCCTGTCTGCGCCTCAGCATATCTTGCCGCTTCCTTCGTATTGGTCTTCCGGTTGAATACCGCCAAGATATCTATGTCTGACTCTTCCTTGGCTGTTCCTTTTGCTGTGGAGCCGAACAGCAGCACAAATACAGGCTTCTCCTCCAGCTCCCCGATGTAGAACGCAAGCGCGTTCTTGCGCAGGAGCGGCAGGTTCTCCAGCTTTTCCTGGTCGAATAGCGGGAAAATGTATTTTATCTTGTCTTTGCTTATGCGGAATTTCTTTAAGTTCCCTTCTTCCTGGAAGACGAGTGTTTTTTCTTCAACAAGGGCGTTCAAGTGCCTTGTGAGCGGGCCCTCTGAGAGGCTGATCCTTCGCGATATCTCCCGCAGGTGCAATGGGCTATTCCTGTTCCTGTAGAACAGCTCAAGGATTCTCCAGTAATTGTCTTTCACTAAATTCTTCAGTATGCTATTTTTTGATGTTTCCATTTTTAAAACAAATGTTTTAAATACTGAAACATTTATAAATGTTACGGATTATTTGGATTCCTCGACATTTGCTTATAAAATCCCGTCAGATGATTAAGGAGTGGGCAAATATTTCCAAAGCAACCAAAACATAACTACCCCAATTACAATAACGACCAATACACTAAACCACATCATCATTGCTCTTTTATTCATTTCATCCACTTCTTTATCTCGCGCAGGCGCTTGATGTCATTGTCATAGAGGCTGCGCAGGTCATTTATCCCATAGTATGCTGTGATTATGCGTTCCATCCCGAGGCCCCAGGCAAGGACCGGGACATCGATGCCGAGCAACGGTTTGACGACTTCTGGCCGGAATATCCCGCTGCCGCCAAGCTCCACCCATTCTTTCTTCTCTGGGTTAAAGACGTGCACTTCCATCGATGGCTCAGTGTATGGGAAGTGCGCAGGTATCAGCTTCACATCGGTGAATCCCATCTTGCCGAAGAACTCAAGCAGATACCCTTTCAGGTTCTTGAGATTAGCGTCAGGATCGATTACGATCCCTTCGACCTGATTGAACTCGAAGAGATGCTTCCAGTCAAGAGTCTCGTTCCGAAACACTTTGTTCACTGAGAAGAATTTCGCTGGCAAGTCCTCTCTCTTCAAATTATGGATGGTCTGCGCTGAGAGGACTGTCGTGTGGGTTCGTAGCATGTTCTGCATGGCTTCTTTAGGGTCCCACTTGTACTGCCAGCCCTTCGAGCCGGTGTTGCCGCCATTCTCGTGCACTTTCTGTACAGTTGAAGCTACTTTCGGCAGCTTCGCGTACTTAGGATCCTTGATGAAGAACGTGTCCTGCATCGTTCTTGCAGGATGGTCCTGCGGGACGAAAAGGGCATCAAGGTCCCAGAATGATGACTGCACAAGATCGCCTTCCATCTCCTTGAATCCCATATCCGTCCAGATCCTGCGCATATACTCTATCGCTTCATTGGTGAAATGGCGTCTTCCGTAATTGACGCGAGGCACATTTATCTCGACATCAAATCGGCGGAACTTCTTATCCTTCCAAGAGCCATCCTTCAGCATCGCAGGAGTCAGCGCATCGATGACATCATCATCGAGCTTTATCGCCGCGAGTTTGCGCCCGAGGTCTGTCAGCTCGAATGACCGCAGTTTCAGAAGCTGCGGCTTTAGGAAGTCGCGTCTTTTCTTGAGATTCTCAAAAGCCAGTCTCTCCTCTGCCGCAAGATTCTTCACTTCGACCTCTTCCTTCGACAGTTTATGCAGCAATCTCTCTTCAAGCGAGTCGTGGGCGAGGAGCTTTCTGCCATTCTCTGTGATCGTTATCCTCTCGCCGTATTCGATGGCGGCCTTCTGCTTCAGAAGCCCGATGGATGCGAATATCTCATCCTTAGCAAGATGTGCCTCCTTCTGTATCTCATCGACTGTCTTTGGGCTCTCCTTTATCGCCTGGAGGAATCTTCGCTCAGGAAGGCCCTCCTTAAGGTATTTTTTGGCATTATCGAGCAGAACTATCACTTCCTTAAGATCGACCTTCTGGGTGAGCACCTGCTTGTTCTCGAGCCATTGCAGGGCCCGCATCACCTCGACTTCAGAGAGGCCGGTCTCGCCCACAAGAGCGGATAATGTGTGGGCTCTGCCGAGGAAAGGCATCACTTTTCGCTCAAGAGGGTGCAAAGACTCTGCGAGGTTCCTTAGGTCCATCTGTTTGCTAGGATTGGCTTATTTAAAAAGGTTTTTAAGTTAATATTTATAAATGAATGAGATCTGATATTTATGCAATGGATGATGGTAGGAAACTCCATAGAGATTTCATCGAGAGATGGGCTGAGTTTGTGAGAGAGAACCCTGGAAAGTGGAAAAGGGAGCACACAGAGTTCATAGATGCGCAATTCCAGAAGAATGAGGATTTCATCAAGCGGCTGCTTAAGACTAAAGATGGCAAGAAGAAGGTAATGGAGCCATATAATGTCACCAATGTGAAAGGATATTCTTTCTTGAAATGATTGCGAAAACATCGTCCTTGGTTATTTCGTCGAGTCTCATTTTCCGGATCAGACTAAATCATCGGGTGTGAATAGAAGTACGCCTTCTTCTTTTGCCAACGTTTTCATTTTCTCCGTAAATCCTTTTCTCGAGAAGATGCAGAACTTTTCTGCCCGGTCATTCAGATGCCAATTGACAATCCTTGATTTCTCTTTTAATTTTTCATAAACATCTGTATCGATGAGATTTTTCGACCATTTGCATTCTCCGAAAAGTATTGATTTTTTATCCTCATTTATCGCGACGATGTCGATCTCCTCTTCTTTCTCCCACCAGGATCCGACTAAAATATATTCCTTAAGTGAATGAGAGACATATTCCCGGCATACGTCTTCGAATGCAGTTGAGACAAATAAGTTGAGGTCTGCTTCTATTTTATTATGCAATTCATCTGCTTTATTCACATTGAGATATTCCATATTTTGGAAGATATATCTGAACCAGAATTTCAGATAGTTATCTTTCAGGATGTATCTTCCCTTCCTCGATTTTTCTTTGCTTTTTTCTGTAATCGGGACTTCTCTCGATATGAGATGTAAGTCTGAGAGTATCGACAGGTATCGTGTGATGGTGCCTTTATCGTATCCTGAGTAGCCCATTATCTCGCTAAGAGCGGTTTTTCCAAGCGCGATCGCGCTTAAGATGCTAAAATAGGTTCTCGGCTCTTTTAGCTCCTCTTTCAATAAAAAATCGACTTCAGCATAGAGAAATGAGTCTCTTTTCAGGACTTTTTCCTTGATATTCTCAGGCGTGTTTTTTTTGTAATCGAATTCGAGGATATATGCGGGAGTTCCTCCGAGAATAGAATAGGTCATGATTTTCTCTTCAGCAGAGAGCACATTGTAAAACAGGGTTGAGTTTTTGAAATCCATCGGTTCGACAAGCACCTGCGCTGTTCTTCTGCCATAGATTGGTGATTTATATCCGAGCAAAGATTCCATCATTGAGATAGAAGACCCGCAAAGAATGATTTTTGTTTTTGTATGCCGTAGCTTGCTATCCCAATGATCCTGCAGAATTGAGGGAAGCGATGGGTTTGCGTCTACTGCGTAAGGAAATTCGTCAAATGCTATCTGCAAGTCTTTCTTTTCGATGTAAGTGAAGAACGAGTCCCAAGAGTTGAAGGGATTTTTCACGAGAAATTCGTCTTTGAGTGAATTCCCTAACGACTCTGACATTCGTTTCAATTGATTTTGCTCCGATTCCTGGCGAAATAAGATGTAAATCATTCCAAGCTGGTTCAAGAGTTCTGTCTTGCCGACTCGTCTTTTCCCATAAACGACTATCAGCTCGGCGTTATCGCTTTTCAGCCTGTTTTTTAAGGTGGTGAGTTCGTTTATCCTATTTACGAAGTTAGTATAATCCATTTTAGACTAATTTAGATTATACTAATATATAAACATTTCGATTATTTGTTAATTCGCCCACAAAACATATATCACAAAATAACTATTCTAAAATATAAATCTTTTAAACAAATCCGAAGAGAGATGGATTATGCTAGCCTACTTTCTGCCAGCCATCCTTGCGCTTGGGGCGATAACAAGCTATGAGGACTGGAGATTCGGCAAGATAAGGAATAAATGGGTCCTTGCGGCATTGATATATTCTATTTCCCTGAATGCCATACTTATCACGCTCTATTCCTTCCAGGGAATCCTGAACACGCAATACATAATAGACTTCACGACGAATCTCGCTATCTCGATAGCCGCAGGCTATGCCCTTTGGCACTTCAATATCTGGTCAGCCGGGGATGGGAAGCTCTTCATAGCTTTCGCTGCGCTCATCCCTCTCTCGAGCTATTCGTACGGATACCAGAAATGGTTCCCGGCGATATCTTTACTTGGAAACATCTTCATTCCTGCGGCAATAGGGCTTGGGATCTATGCGTTCAGAAGGATAAGGAGGAAGAATCTGAAGAAGACAGTCGCTGTTTTCGCCTCTGATTTCTTCGATGCGAGAAATCTTCTCAAATCAGCCCTTTCATTGTTCTCCATCTTCTGGGTAATCGGGATTCTGCTCGCCAATCTTGGAGCAGATAACTATGCATTCAGATTCGCAGCGATGTTTTTACTGTACTCCTTCCTTGAGAAGAAGATGGGGAGATGGTTCATAGGGATTCTTGCAGTCATAGCTGTGGCAAGAGCAGTCTTCGATGATGGGATATATTCAGGATCGTTCTGGATCAGCTTCATCATCCTCCTTCTAGTGTGGAGGATACTGTTCGGCTTTGTGAATGGCACGCTCCTTAAGCTATTCGGGGATATCCTTTCTGAAAAGGTCGCTGTGAATGACCTGGAAAGAGGGATGGTGCTTTCAGAAGAGATAGTAGCAGTCAAGTCCGTATCGGAGGCGGAGTCGGCTGCATTGACGAAAAATAAAGTCGAAAAAGTAAGATATGATGGCCGAATCTATATGCAGACTTCGCTTCTTCCGCACGGAAAAAAAATCATCGAGGCCACTGGCGAAGGATTGGGCCGAAAAGACATCTTGCTCCTTGAGAAAGCCGGATTTAAAAAGGTGAGGATATCTGCGACAATCCCTTTTGCCCCATTCGTTTTCATCGGGGCCCTTCTGACGATCATCTCGAATTGTGCTATCCCGTTTTTAGTTCCGCTTAATTGACCACATTTGGTGGTCAATAT
>CAYNNM010000047.1:3536-6425 GCA_964398575.1 uncultured Methanosarcinales archaeon | reverse complement strand
GAAAAAGAGCATACATCATAATCGTTGAAGATTAATTGTGCAACACAACAAAATTAAAATGTGAGAATCACTTCTTCTTGATAGGTCGTAGAGCCCTCGAGGCGCATTTTCTGCACTTTATCTCGCCGGCGATGACCTTCATGTTAGGCGCGCGTATCTTCGACTTGCATTTGCGGCATACGAAGATGTTCTTGAACCGCCTTGCCTGTGCTTCTGGAAACTTTACCATTTTGATTAATCACCTATTCAGGCTTGACCTGCTTCATCACTCTTGTGTTCATTATGTCCCAGTAGAGGATGTTCGAGCCTTCCTTGCAGTCCTCCTTGAACTCCTCAGTTATCTCGATGTCGAATGTCTCGAATGACTCCGCATCCATCACATTCGCCATATTGCCGTTGATAGAGAGGACCTGGGCACTTCTCTTCTCGACTATCGGGACCTCGACATCTGCGTGCGGCATTACAACCTCGCGCTTCTTCTCATCGAGAAGCCCGACTCCTGTGATCCTGAATTTCGCGTGGCCGTGCTTTCCTGGCCTAGATATCGCAACATCGTTGACGCGGCAGGCGACACCATCTATAAGCATATATGAGCCCTTGCTTATCTCATTGACACCTACGACTTTTATTCCAGCCATCTAAATAACCTCATTGATAATGCGAATAAATCTAAAAGACAATTTTGGGAGAAGTGAGGGGTATTTAAAGCTTTCGGGGGTCTTCAAAGACCTATCTCGCGGTCGAGCTTCTCCGCTATCCTCTTCATCTCGGAGAGCGAGGATGTGAGATCGCGCTCTATCTCACCCATAAGCTCTGTCAGATTAGATACGCGCAGATAATACCTGTTCTTCTGCGGGATAACAACTCCTGTCTCCATAAGGCGGTTCAGGTGATGGACGACTGTCCCTCTCGTGAGATCAAGATGGTACGCTATCTCATCCGAGGTCATTCCACGTCGAGGAGCCTTGATGAGCTCGACGAATATCCGATAGCAGCTCCTATCCTTGTCTCTTGCAGATGTTATCCCAAGAGAATCCGCGAGCCAGAGAAGGTCCGCATTCACATCGTCCTTCGCCGGTTTTCTCATCCTTATTATCGTTATCCTGTGGTTTATCATCTTAATCGTCTGTCAACCTCTCGAGGCCGCCTGGCACTCTCCGCTCGGAGATGTCTTTCTCGAGAAGATACCACACGCAAAGCTGCTCGCTCTCGTTCCGTATATATCTGTGGCACATATCGTTGTGCCCTGGCAAGTCGTGCAGTCATACTGCGAGAGGACCTGGAAGTTGCGCATAGCATTTCCTGATTGATTGGATATTTAGTTTTTTCTTTTTAAATTTTGTTGAAGTTTGAAAGATTTAATATACATAAAAGTATATTTATATAATATTTTAATGCATAAATTGAATCAAAAAAACGAAATCTTTATATATTCGTCGATTTGACATCAACAAGACGAAATAAAATCAACATCAAATCACAAAACAAACCTCAAAATCATCTAAACATCCCTTGACGGAGGGGAGAGATCCTCTCCGTCATAAAATTCATTAGATCAAAAGACAGCGAAAAAGGAAGGAAAGGATATGTTCGAAAAAAAGACGACAATGAGAGGGAAGATCTTCAACGCTATGCTTGGCGCATACAGAAAATGCGGCGAGATGCTGAAGATGTGCTAAAATGACCAAGAAAAATGATGATTCTAAGAAGCCTGAGCCTGCCGATGAAGGATCGAGGATCGATTCTCTCGAGAAGGAGAAGGCTGATCTCACTGACACATTGAAGAGAGTCGCGGCTGAGTTCGACAACTACAAGAAACGCGTCGAGCGGGAGAAAGCGGAATTCCGCGAGTATGCTGCGCGCGAGTTTGCGGGAAAATTGCTTCCGATCCTTGACTCATTCGAGATAGCGATAAAGAATTCGGATGATGGCCACGAGAAGAAAGGGCTTGAGCTCATATACTCTCAGCTCTTCACGGCTCTTGAGAAAGAGGGCCTGCGGCCGATAAATTCCGTCGGAGAGCGACTTGACCCATACAGGCACGAGGCGCTTCTCTCGGAGAAGACCGACGATGCGGAGAAGGACGGCGTCGTCGCGGAAGAGCTCTCGCGCGGCTATATGTGGAAGGACTCGGTCCTTCGGACAGGCAAAGTAAAGATATTCAAGCATTAGTTTCATATCGATGAGGGGAATCAGGATGAGATATGACACACCAGAAGATATCGCGATAGAGGAAGGGAAGATAGATTGCGACGGGTGCACGCACTGCTGCAAGTTCCACGGAGGGACTGTGCTGAAGAGCGAAGTCCCGCATCTTGCCCGCCATCTTCGGATGGATGAGGGAAAATTCAGCGAGAGATACCTTGAGCCGTTCACGCAGCTTGGCACGACCCACTTTAGGATCAGGAGCGAGAAGAAAGGCAGTATACCCTACGGCCCCTGCGTCTTTTTGGGAAAGAAAGGATGCAGGATACATGAGGCGAAGCCGCTCCACTGCAGGGTCGGGACCTGCAAGGAATGGGGGGAGGAGAGCCAGATGTGGTTCTTGCTGAACCACTTCCTCGACCCTGCCGACGGACACTCGATGCGCGAGTACGCGATGCATCTGAAAACCGGAGGAAAGACATTGCCTGGCGCGTATCTCCACGAGCTTGTGCCTGATGCGAAGAGGCTCAAGGAAATAACGAATTACGGAAATAAATGACATTCACCAAATTGCAGAGCAATTTGAGGGTTTAGGTCTCCGAGCAAAGCGAGGAGGCCTCTGCGGCTTCGCCGCAAAATCAAAGACAAAATCACGAAGTGATTTTGGGAGAGAAAAAATGACAAAAATAATTGGAATTGACTTAGGAACATCTAACTCAGCCGCATCGGTCCTTGAGGGCGGGC
>CAYNNM010000047.1:0-3526 GCA_964398575.1 uncultured Methanosarcinales archaeon | reverse complement strand
TAATAATACCGAGCGCCGAAGGCGCGACAGTGGCCGGCAAGACCGTGCCGTCTGTCGTCGCATTCGCAAAAGATGGCTCGATGCTCGTCGGAGAGCCTGCAAGGAGGCAGGCTGTGTCGAATCCTGACGGGACCATCTTCGCAGCGAAGCGCAAGATGGGCACGAACCATAAGTGGACCATCGGCAAGAAGGACTACACGCCTGAGCAGATCTCAGCATACATCCTTCAGAAGATAAAGAGGGACGCTGAGGCTTATCTTGGGACGAAAGTAGAGAAAGCAGTGATAACAGTCCCAGCATACTTCGACGACAACCAGAGACAGGCGACAAAATCAGCCGGAGCGATCGCGGGCCTTGAGGTCGTGCGAATAATCAATGAGCCGACAGCGGCGGCGCTCGCCTACGGGCTCGATAAGGCCGATAAGGACCACAAGATACTTGTCTTCGACCTTGGAGGCGGCACGCTCGATGTGACCATAATGGAGTTCGGCCAGGGAGTCTTCGAGGTGAAATCGACTTCGGGAGACACGGAGCTTGGCGGAACCGATATGGACAAGGTCCTTGTCGATCACATCGTCGCGGAGTTCAAGAAATCAAGCGGTGTCGATCTAACGAAGGACGCTATGGCGATGCAGAGAGTAAGAGAGGCGGCTGAGAAAGCGAAGATAGAGCTCTCGACAGTCCTCTCGACAGATATCAACCTCCCGTACGTCACAGCGACGCAGGAGGGGCCAAAGCATCTCAATATGAGTATCGGCCGCGCGAAATTCGAGGAGCTCATCCGGCCTCTTGTCGATCGATGCAGGCATCCGATGGAGACTGCGATGAATGACGCTAAACTAAAGCCGGGCGACATCAGCAAGGTCATTCTCGTCGGAGGACCGACAAGAATACCTCTCATCCAGAAATTCGTCGAGGATTTCACAGGCAAGAAGGTCGAGCGCGGAGTCGATCCGATGGAGTGCGTCGCGATGGGAGCCGCTGTCCAGGGAGGCGTCCTCGCAGGGGATGTCAAGGATGTCCTGCTTCTCGATGTGACGCCGCTTTCGCTTGGCATCGAGACACTCGGCGGGGTCTTCACTAAGCTGATCGACAGGAACACGACAATCCCGACGAAGAAGTCGCAGGTCTTCTCGACCGCTGCTGACAATCAGACAGCTGTCACGATAAGGGTATTCCAGGGAGAGAGACCGATGGCCGAGGACAACAAGATTCTTGGGAACTTCGATCTCATAGGGATACCTCCTGCGCCAAGAGGGATACCTCAGATAGAGGTCGCCTTCGACATCGACGCGAACGGGATAGTGAATGTCCACGCGAAGGACCTCGGGACCGGGAAGGAGCAGAAGATAACGATCACTGCGACTACACAGCTCTCGAAGGATGAGATCGAGAAGATGAAGAAGGAGGCAGAGCAGTTCGCCGAGGCTGACAAAAAGAGACAGGAGGAAGTGGAATTGATAAATCAGGCTGACGCCATCGTCTACACCGGCGAGAAATCGCTAAAAGAGATGGAAGGCAAGGTCGACAAGGCGAAGATCGACGCGGTGCAGGCCAAGCTCGATGAATTGAAGAAGTTTCTTGAGCCGGAGGCGAAGGATGCGGCGAAGATAAAGGCGGTCCTTGAAGAGGTCAATAAGGCTATACAGGACGCATCAGTCGAGCTCTACAAGCACGCCCAGGCTAGCCAGGGCGCGGGAGCGGAAGGTGCGGCGAGCCACGAGCACGCAGGCCACAGCCACGACGAGAAGGTCCAGGACGCTGACTTCAAGATGAAGGATGAGGAGAAGAAGAAATAGTTTTTTATTTTATTGATGTTTATTTTTCGAGGATGTTTGATGTCAAAAGACTACTATGGATCGCTTGGAGTATCGAAGACAGCTTCGCAGGATGAGATAAAGCGGGCCTATAAGGAGGCCGCGAAGAAGTATCACCCTGATCTAAATAAAGGGGACGCTGCGAAAGCGGAGAAGTTCAAGGAGATAAACGAGGCGTACAAGGTGCTTGGCGACGAGAAGTCGCGGGCGAACTACGACCGCTTCGGCACTGCACAGGGAGGGTTCCAGGGCGGAGCAGGAGGATTCGATTTCTCAGGATTCGAAGGGGGATTCAATGATTTTGATTTTGGCGATATCTTCGAGGGATTCTTCGGCGGCGGAGGAAGAGGAAGAAGGCGCGGGCCTGCGAGAGGGAGCGATCTTGTCTTCGATATGCAGATAACTCTCGAGGAGGCATATTCCGGAGTAGAGAAGGAGGTCACTATCGGAAGAGAGGAGACCTGCTCGGACTGCGGAGGCATAGGCGCGAAAGATCCGAGCGATGTCATCGCCTGCGACGTATGCAGAGGGACAGGCACAGAGACATCGTCGAGAAGGACGCCATTCGGCATCTTCCAGACGACAAGTGTCTGCCATAAGTGCCGCGGCAAGGGAAGCGTCATCAAGGATGCCTGCAAGACCTGCAAGGGAACTGGCAAGGAGAGCAAGAGAAAGACAATCGAGCTCTCGATACCAAAAGGCATCGATGATGGAGTGACTATGCGTCTTGCGGGCGAAGGCAATGCCGGCGAGAAAGGAGCAGGCAAAGGCGATCTCTATGTCCGAATACACATCAAGGAGCACGAGTATTTCGAGCGCGACGGCGCTGATCTCCTGACGACAGTCAGGGTGTCTTTCATACAGGCGATCCTCGGCGATGAGATAGAGGTGCCGACAATCGATGGCAAGGCGAAGATGAAGATACCATCAGGCACGCAGCCAGGCACAGTGTTCCGCTTGAAAGGAAAAGGGATGCCATCGAGATACGCACAAGGTGATGAGCTTGTGACAGTCGAGGTAGCTATCCCAGAGAAGCTCTCGAAGAAGCAGAAGACCATCCTTGAGAGCTATGCCAAGGAATCTCCTGATGAGATAGGAGACAAGAATTTCTTCTCTAAATTAAGGGATGCTTTCAAGTAGATTCGACAAAAACCTTTATAAATTAGGCATTTTTTTGGAAAAACGCTAGATCTTATGGGCTCGTGGTTTAGCGGTATAACGGCGCCCTTACAAGCGGCACAGCTGCGAAGTGAGGCGTATGTCGTCGGTTCGAATATTAGCGCCCGGGGCGATAATACCCCCGAACGCCAGTGAGGAAGTCCGGCCGAGCCCATTCTTTCTTATATTTTCAGTAAAATAATATGAAAATATGAATAAGATATTAATATACAATAATGTATATCAAATAAAACAACATTATAATATACATCAAATACGCAATCAAGATGATACTCAACGCGATGTACGACCAAAGGAAAGATGAATGGTACGTCCCGCCTTTCGATATTCCGATCGGAAGCGAGATGAAATTTGAAGAGCTATCGAAGATGTATCGCCGCTTCGAAGGGATGATTGATGAGATCGAGAAAGGAATCTATGTCAATAAGAAAGCCTGAAATCTACATCCCGAGCCTTCCCACATAGACCCGCTTCACTGACTGTATCTTCTTTATCCTCTCGATAAGGTCCCGCAGGTGCTCTATGTCGTC
>CAYNNM010000046.1:0-6457 GCA_964398575.1 uncultured Methanosarcinales archaeon | reverse complement strand
GTCGTCAAGATAAAGCAGATAAAGCAGAAGAGAAAGGCAAGCATCCACTCCCAGACGATGCAGAGCTACATAATCTTCTTCGTCTTCCTGGCGATAATGGTCGTCATCCAGAACCTCCTCATCCCGTATATGATGAATGTCAACGATAACAGCGTCGTGATGGATGAGGGGCTCTCCCTCGGAAGCGCGGGCCTCATCTCGGCAGCAGAGAAAGTGAGGATAGATTTCTCATCCCCCACATCATTCGCATCCTCATTCACCAGCTGGATGGTGTCGCTCAACGGGATATTCCTGATGCTTGCAGTGATACAGGGTTTCTTCGCAGGCCTTGTCATCGGAAAGCTCTCAGAAGGACACGCGACAGCTGGGCTTCGTCATTCGCTTATACTCGTTACCCTCGCTTTATTTGTGATGACTCTCGCGCAGGGTTTCGCGGCATAGATTTAAATAGAGAAGAATCTTAATTGCCATAAAATGGGGCTTAAGGAAGTATCTCTCACATTCGGAATCGCAGTCCTCTTCGCTCTTCTTGTCGGATTCACGATAGACGCGTTCTATGAGGTCCCAAAGTATGAGAACCACTGTCCGGAGATTTTCCATCCAAAGCCATTCCCGCTATATCCTGACAGGGCAGCGCCAGTGAATTGCACGCAGATAGACGAGACTTTCGCCATCAACTGCACGCGTGAAGGAGGGGATGTCAGGTATGATTACACCCAGGAAGGCTGTCCAGTCTTGGCCGGATGCGATCTATGCAGGGCATCATTCGATGATGCGAACAAGAGATACAACACTAATCTTCTATGGATAACTGCAGTCATCGGCCTGATAGCGATACTCGCCGGGATGTACGCTCCGATATACTATGATCCGATAGCTTCGGGAGCGATTTTCGGAGGGATACTCACGCTGATTTACGGCACTATGAGGGCATTTGGCAATCTCTCGAAGATTGCCCGCGTCATCATCCTCGCTGTCGAGCTCGCCCTTCTTGTATGGCTCGGGATAAGGAAAGTACTGGTAGTCCCGAAGAGACCGAAGAAAAAGAGAAGATGACTATCTGATCCTGCATCCTTGCGGCAGCACCTTGATTATCTCATTGAGCTCTCCGCCGATCTTTCTCTGCACCTTCTTCGCGACATCGCTGTTCTTATCCCCGCCCTGCGCTATCTCTATGTATTTTCCGCAGTTCTTCCTCACTGCAGCCACAGGTCCTGCCATTATCTCGCCGTCTCTTTCCCCAAGAGCGAGATCCATCTCGACAGTGAATCGCGTCTTCTTCCCATAGATCATGAATGCTCCCTTAGCAACGTATTCCCCGCTTCTCGCTTCCTTCGTGACCTGGTCCGGATCGACGTGGAACACCTCGACAGAGCCAAGGCCTCTTTTCCAGGCAGAGGAGTAGCTCGCGGTGAATCTCGCAGTCTCATCTATCGTTGTCTCCGGAATCCTCTTTCCTTCGGCCTTGATGATGACAAAAGGCGAAGCAGGCATCTCTGTATGGAATATGAGATCTCCCTTCTCCGCGTGCTTCTTCACCACTATCTCGTTTGTCGTCGCATCGCGTCCGCCGATTACCAGGAATCCATCGCTCGATACGAACCATCTGAAATTATGATACCACTTCTTTTTCGCGCTCTTCTTCTTTCTCTCCTCTTCTTTCCTCTCTTCCGCTGCCTTTCTCTTCTTCTCCCTCTCCTCAAGCGAAGCGAGTCTCGCCTTCGCCTTCTCGACAGCGAGCCTTGCCCCTTCAGCTTTCTTGCGCAGCTTCTTCGCGCGGTCGAAATACTGCGAAGCATTCTCCTCTAGCGATTTCTTGAGGTCTATTGTTATCTCCATCGTGACTGCCTTTCTTCCAGGATATATAAATGTTTTTTCGCATCGCTATATTTATAAATCCTGTTCCAGATCAACTGCCTATGGCGAAAAAAATCGGCGAAGACCCTATTTCTTCCCTCAGAAAAGAGATCGAGGACCTGAAGAAAGAGAGAGATGTGGCGAAAAGCTATCTGAAGATAGCGAGCACAATCATCGTGGCTCTCGATTCCAAGGGGATAGTCAAGTTCGTGAACAAGAAAGGCTGCGAGACGCTGAGATATGGCGAAGATGAGCTTCTCGGGAAGAACTGGATCGATCTTGCCATCCCAAAACAGGAAAGAGCGCTTGTCAAGAGATTCTTCGGCGGAGTCATGCGGGGCGAGATGAAGTTCATCGAAAACACTGAGAATTCCATAGTCGCGAAAAATGGCGAGACTCGCCTGATCGCCTGGCACAATTCACCCATCAGGGAGAAAGGAAAGATAGTCGGGACTCTCTCATCGGGCGAGGACATCACTGCGAGGAAGATGGCTGAGAATGCACTGAAATCAGAGAAGGATGAGCTTGAGAAGTTCAACAAGATGATGATTGATCGGGAGCTTCGGATGGCCGAGCTTAAGAAAGAGGTCAATTCTCTGCTGAAGCGCCTTGGCGAGAAGGAGCGGTACGGAGCCGAGTGAGAAGCTTTATAAGAGGGCCCAGAACATCAATTCTATGGAGAACCTATCATCGCTTCGCGCCAGGGGAAGGGCGCTCTCGCCAGCAGTCCGTGTAGGGCAGGGAGGGATAACTGATTCTTTAGTGACCGAGATAAAGCGGCAGCTGAAATCGAAGAAGCTCATCAAGGTGAAATTCCTGAATAACTTCATGGATGGCGCGAACAAGAAGGAGGCGGTCCTCGAGCTTGTCCAGAAGACAGACTCAGTGCTTATCGATTTTGTCGGCTTCACAGTGGTTCTTGCGAGAAAGGAGATGGTATTCCCGAAGGAATAGCTTTATAACACCTCTTTCCTCATCCGACATATGATAAAGACGATAATATTCGACTTCGACGATACATTGGAGGATTTCACATCAGCTCACAAGGTATGCGTGCACAAGTTGATGGACTATTTCTACGAGAATCACGGAATCCAAAAGAAGAAGACAAAATCATTCATCAAGCAGCTCAACAGGAAGTATGTCCGGATGGGCTGGAAGACATCTGATCCGAAATGGCTCGATCGGAAGATATGGTTCTCTGATTTCTCGACACATTTCTCGCTCGATCTCTCGAAAAGAGAGATAGATGTAATCGTCGATATGTACTGGAAGATAATACTCGATGAGGTCGTAGAATTCAAGGGAGCGAAGGATGTACTAAATGGGCTCTCCAAAAAATACGCTCTTCTCATCCTCTCCGATTCCGACGGAGGAAAGAAGATAAAGATGGATAGGATAGATAAGCTTTCGATGAAGAGGTTCTTCTCCGCGATAATCACAAGCGATGACACAAAAAAGAACAAGCCATCGCTCCACAACTACAATTACATATTCAATAAGTTCAAGATCCTTCCCGATGAGTGCGTGATGATAGGCGATAAGCCTGAGTTCGACCTTCTGCCGGCGAAAAGATTCGGGCTGAAGACGATATGGGTCAAACGCGGCTGGTGGGCAAGGCTGCACATCCACAAGCGATACAGCTATGTGGATAATTCAGTCACACAGCTTCGGAAGCTCCCAAGAATCATCGAATCAATAGAAAAAAAGAAATAATGAGAATCTAGATGTCCTTTCCCATGACCGTCTTTCTGCCGTTCGCCTTCGCTCTCTCGCAGGCGACTTTTAGCATATGCTCGACTGCCTTGTTGAGCTCATCCGCGACATCAGACGCCACATTGTATCCTTTGCAAACATCCTTTATCTTCGATTTAACTACGATGTCTACCATTTTACCACCTCGTATTTGGTTGGAGAATCCAACACTCGCGTTCTTATAAAGGTTTCGGGTGAGAGTTTATAAACTATTTATGCCCGAACCAGAAGCGCAGCTTCTCTTTCCCTTTCTTATCGAGGCGGCAGAATCCGAATCTCTCGAACTGGACGATATCGCCTTCCTTTATGTCCTCGGCGTTCACCTCGCAGTATCCCTTGAGGATGCTGGCATCAGGCATCATTATCTCGCAATGCATCTTCTCCCTGAACGGAAGCCAATGTATTATCTTCTTCCCTTCCTTGCGGTAGGTCTCGACATCATCAGACACATAAGTGTAATGCCCATCGGCTTTGCGGAAGTTCAAGCAATCCATCAGCCGGTAGAGCTCGCCATCCTTCATATCGGAAAGATCCCTTTTCGAGACATAGAAATCAGCGCCGACATCGAATTTCCGCGAATGGTCTTTCTTGTCAGGATGCTTGTTCAGCTTTATCTTCCTCTCCGGCGCTCCCTTTATCCTGATGTGCTCGTGGTCATCGATGAAGAAATATCTCTCGGATGCCTGGTCCACAATCCCCCGATTGAGAGCGGCGATGACAGTGTAATCGATATTGGTATTCTGCTTAGATAGCCCTGCGGATTTCGTGAGCTCATATATCGCTTCCTTCGTTATTCCCCGCCTCCGAAGAGCGCGCAATGTGACTAGCCTTGGGTCATCCCATCCTATGTATTTCCCTGACTCGATCATCTCGCGTATCTCGCGGCCCTTTGTCGTCGCGCCGGTTATGTTGAACCTTCCGTAATGCCGGTACTCGACATCAGGGAATCCGAAGAGCTTCGCGATATGGTTCTGAAGCTCGGTCCTCGAGTCGAACTCGTTCGAGCGCAGCACGTGCGTGACGCCATTTAGTCCCTCCTCTATCGCGCTCTCGAAATCATACATCGGCCATACCTTGTACTTGTCTTTCTGACGGTAATGCGGAGTGTAGCATAACCTATATATCACTGGATCGCGCATCACCGCGTTCTTGTGCGCCATATCGATCTTCAAGCGCAGCACGCATTCTCTTTCCTCGAATTTCCCTCCCTTCATAGCGGCCCAGGCTTTCTTCTCCTCATCGACTGATTTCTTCCTGTGCTCGCACTCAGTCATCTCGCGCCTTCCCTTCCCTATCTCCTCCTGCGGGCAGAAGCATACATACGCGTTGCCCTCGTTGATCAGCTTCTCTGCGTATTCGTAGTATCTGTCCATATGATCCGATGCGAATATCGCCTTGTCAGGCTTTATCCCAAGATAATTGTAGACATCCTCTTCCATCGCATCGACATACTCCTGGCTCTCCTTCTCGGGGTTCGTGTCATCGAAGCGCATTATGCATCTGCCGTCGTACTTCTTCGCGTACATGTAGTTTATGAGGAAGCTGATGGCGTGCCCGATGTGATTGTACTTCGAGGGCTCAGGAGGCATCCTTGTAACCACCTTTCCGCTGACTGCGTTCTTGAGCTCAGGAAGCCCCTTCTCCTCCTTCTCTTTCTTCTCGAGCATCTCCGGGGCGAGCTCCCTCAGTAGATCGGTCTGCGTCTCGACATCCATCGAGTTGATATCCTTGATTATCTCGTTTATCTTGGAGGAGAGCGCCTTCATATCCTTCTTCGCGTCAGGGAACTCAGCCATTATCTTTCCGATGACTGCTCCAGGATTCGCCTTCCCCTCGAACTTTATGGCGTTGCCAAGTGCGTATTTGCGTATGGCTTCAGTCACTTTCTCATCCATCCTCAAAACCTCACCACTATCTTCTTCATCTCTCTTCTCGCCTTAAGGCTGTCTATCTTCGTCTTTATGAATCTTACTGTCGGGCGTATGCCGTATATCTGGTAGTTTATCTCCTGGAGAGTCTCTGCGAACCCGCCGTTCTCATCTATCTTGCTCGCGAGGTAGCTTCCGGTGTAGGAGAGATGCGTCTTCACGATGTTCATCTGCGAGAACGCCTTCCGGTAGAGCCTGTTCTCTTTCCCGACCGCGATCGATTTTCCTGATCTCACTTTCTTCAGGAATTCCTTCGCGTCTTTCGCTTCGGCGATAGTGAGCGCTTTTCCGAACTCCGGAAGGGAGTGCGCGTCAGAGCCGCCGATCTCCGAGAGATTATGCTTTAGCTTGAAGAGGAAAGCGGACTTATTTATCCTTTTTGGCTGCTGCCCGTTTATCGTCTCAGCCGCGTGCACTTTCTTCAGAATCCTCTCCTTCGCGCCGTTTCTCTCCATCGCCCTCTCAGCATTCGCCCAGAGCCTCGCTGTCGGGTGCGCAAGCGCGATTGTGCAGGAGTACTTCGCTGCCCTCATCACTATCTCTTCCATCGAGAGGTTAGTGCGGGAGAAAGGATCCGCATTGCGGTTCGGCAGGATGTGGCTCTTGAAGAATCTCTTCAAGTCATTCAATGCGTCGAAGTAGAGCAGCAGATGCGGGCCTTCTTTCGAGTGGACCTCGATGCCTGGGACGATGATATCCCCTTTCTCTCTCCGCGAGAACGCCTCAAGGACTCCTGAGATTGTATTGTGATCAGTTATCGCAAGGCCGATCCCCTTCTTCCTCGCCTTTCGCAGAAGGAACGAGACTGGGCTCATCCCATCGCTGTGCCTGCTGTGCACGTGCATATCTATCTTCAGAATCCTCTGCATGGCCTTGCACTTCCTCCAAAGCTTTTAAATGATTCGCTTTTCCGAAGG
>CAYNNM010000045.1:0-6521 GCA_964398575.1 uncultured Methanosarcinales archaeon | reverse complement strand
ACCAGCCGACTACAACCTGCCCTAAAGGGCAGGGTATTCGGATGGTTTAATAAAATAATCAAGAAGGATTTGGGGGTAACACGAGAAGAATTCTTCAAACTTCTTGAATAATTTCCAGCGGGTAGGGGTCACTGGCTTAGTTCTGCAGTTCGATGAAAAACTATTTAAACTACGCTGATTATTGTTCGTTATGGATTTAGGTACTGCTTTAATATTGATTTTCTTCTTGTTTGTTAATTTAACTATTTTCTTTTTCGGTGTGATTGGTCTTATCTATGGCCGTGCTTATGTACCAGGTTCTGGTTTTTTTCGAAAGCCCGCTCCTTTCCACAAGGGTCAGAATTACGGAGGTGTCGATTCAATCGCTCCAAGTGTCGCGATGATTTTTGTATCTTTGCTTTTTCCTTTAGTTATGTTAAGCGCTTACATCAATAGATGGCTTTCAATTGATTACTCGATGCCAATACTCCTTGGTATTGCAACAATTATGGCATTATTTTCGATAATCTATCTTAGATCTAAGGCGAAAAAACAAGTTAAATAGTTCCAATCTTTTCCTAAATCTTTCTAGCAGACTTTATTATTCGCTTGTTGACAGATTTTCCTTCTCAAGGTCCCACAGCACCCCTTTTCCGTCGTAGAATTCTGTATACTGGAGTGCGTCGCAGGTAAAATCCCGAAAAGTCTTGCGAAACCACTTATTTTCCCTTCGATCGCAATATGTTTCGCGCTGCATCCTGCCCACACGCCAGCTACCCCTCAAACTGATTTGTCGGAACAATCCCAGAAAATATACCGAAACTGCTGTCCTGTCGTGCAAAATGCACGAAAATGGCATTTTTTTAGAATAGAATCATTCGGCATTATGCCGAAAAAATCAAAGAAGCTACGCAACACCTATTTTTTGGCGTGCATCTCAATCTGTTCGCGAAGTTCACTTTGTCTCTTACAAGTTCCTTTTGGAAAATACCCGACCACTGTCGGCACACTCTTGAATCTTTCTATCTCTGGATCCCACTCAGGCTTTGCGCTCACAACTATCGCAGGAGTCCTTGAGCCAAGCTCATAGGCCTCTTTCAGCATATCATATCCGTCTTTATTCGGCATATTGTTATCTGTAACAATGACATCGTAGTTATTCTTTATTATCTTGGCAAGCCCCATAACTCCATCTTCGGCTATGTCGACATCGTGATTTTTCCCATGGATTATGCTATACATCTCTCTGATGCCTGGCTCATCCTCGACAAACAATATCTTGTATCTGGCCATTTTAGTTCTTCTTTGCAAGAAAAGCGTTTAAATCCTTTTCCTTCAAAGAGTACTCCGAAAGTGCCTTCTTCTCCTGCTTAACGATGCTAAGCAGATTCGCGCTTATGAGGTCCCCAATCAGCCAGACCATTTTCCTAGAAGCTAAAGAGCCTCTCCTCATCCATTGTCCTTCTGATCTTCTCTGCCTCAAGGTCAGCGACACGCTTCTGAAGATTGTCTATCTTCTTCTGCATCTCATTCTCCCTGTTCTCGAAGTAGGTGAGCCACTCTGTAAGGTTGTCCTTTAGCTCAGACATATCTTTCCTGATGCCATCAGCATCCTCTTTCGCTCTCGCGAAAGACTTCTTAGTGTTCTCGACGAATGTGCTCATTGTATCTTCCTCTGGCTGGCGCTCACTATCTCCGCGATTCCGCCGAGACTGTGCTTATCGTCTTCAAGGAATCTCGCGAATAGGATCTGGCATTCACTGTCGCGCTCAAGCTCAGCTATGGCTCCATTCAGAAGAAGATAGTCTTTTCCATCCTTCTCAAATAGCCTGCCGACCTTCGGCGCTTCTTTCAGGAATTCAAGGTACTGCGTGCTCGATAACTGATATGCTTCGGTAATCTCATTCATTCTAGTCCCTCCATTCATCTATCTTTCTCGCTATTCCATCATAATGATCGGCTGCCGGATTAAGCTCTCTTACCGCCTCGAGTGTGAGCGATTCGCTTCTAGGGCAGTGGGTGCCATAGAATGACTTCCCTCCATCGTAGAATGTGGTGCTTACGCGTCCGTCGTCGGAAAAAACAGGCATATGGTCGTGCCCGCTTCTCTCGATGATCCTTCTGAATGCGTCGTTGTCGATTCCAGGTATCCTGTATTTGCTCATTTCTCAACCTCTTTTAGATTATTTACCACCATTCAGTGATGAACCATTTATAAAGATTGTGATTCTCGAATCTATATCCTAAAGAATATATTCATTTAAAAAGCGGAGAATGGCTTTTGGACCTATGGGTGATGTGGACTCCTCGATAAGGCAGCTCAAGAGCGACATAGCGAATGCCATAAGCGCAAAGCTGAATATGGATGCGAGGCCTTCTTTGGTGTCCTATGCCCGCAACAAGGATGCCGCGGCTGTCCGCGCGATCTATGGCAATGTCGAGCTTCTGCGTAGATCAGTCTGGAAGAGCGCGCCGAAGTCTGACCGCGAAAGGAAGGAGCTCTCGCGCGCGATATCGCTGATAGATGAGCTCGAGAGCCGGTTAAGGAGCGGAGATCTGCGCCGCGCTGTTCTTGTTCTCGACGAGATTTCTGAGATAGGATTCTCGAAGGCGGAACCTGGAAAAGTGAAGTTCGAGAGCAGGATGAATTTCCCGATCGAGATACGCGCAGATATGCAGGCGGACCTCGCAGAGCTTGAGCGCGCCTTCAATTCAGGATGCTTTCGCGCATCGATAATTCTTTGCGGGCGCCTTCTTGAGACTGCGCTCCACCGCAAGTTCTACGAGAAGACAGGGAACGACATATTGGAGAAGCATCCGGAGATCGGTCTTGGCAAGATAATAGCGAAGCTTGAAGAGCTCAATGTGTCCCTTCCTGCAGGACTCACCCAGCAGATACATCTGATCAACCAGGCGAGGATACATTCTGTCCATAAGAAGAGAGATACGCTCTATCCCTCGCGCGAGCAGGCCTACGCCACGATGCTCTTCACAGTGGATGTCTTAAAGAAACTATTCTAGTCGTCAATTATGGGAATCAAGTTCCTCGTCGAGATCGTCTTCGTAGTACTCCTCTTCGGATTCCTCATCTTCCTCCATCCAGGATACGAAAGCGTCTCTTATCAAAACTCCTCATCCCACATGTCATCGATCTCATTGACCTCATAGCCATAGAGAGAATCGATGTACTTTCTTTTGTCTTCCTCTCTCATCCTCTTCACCCCCCATAGGACCTGGTCCCATTGCCATTATCTTGCGAGATATTAAAATAGATTTTGCATATATGGTATATACTCTCGCTTCGAGGGACCCCTCCACATCCTCAACGAAGCTTTAAAAATAAGCTCTCAGTCGGAGATACATGATCAAGTTCAAGAAAGAGCCGGATGATAAGGAGGAGATAAGGAAGCTGCTTCACCCGTACGTGAAGAAGTGGTTCTTCGGAAGATTCAGCGAGCTCTCGCTTCCCCAAAGATTCGGTGTCAAGCCGATCCACGAGCGCAGGAACATCCTCATCTCCGCCCCGACAGGAGGCACAAAGACACTGACATCATTCCTATCTATTCTCAACCACCTCGTCACATTCGCGGATCAGGGCATCCTTGAGGATAAGGTCTACTGCGTCTATGTCTCGCCGCTAAAAGCCCTGAATAACGATATCGAGAAGAACCTGAAGGGTCCGCTTGCCGGGATCGAGGAGGCAGCGGGAAAGTCGCTTGGCATCCGCATCTCTGTCCGCACAGGTGACACCACTGCAAGCGAGAAAGCCACAATGCTAAAACGCCCGCCGCACATACTCATCACTACGCCGGAGAGCCTCGGGATAGTCCTCTCATCGATGAAGTTCCGCGAGCACCTTAATTCTGTCGAGTATATGATCGTCGATGAGATACATTCGCTCGCAGAATCGAAGAGAGGGACGCACCTTGCTCTCTCGCTCGAGCGCCTGTCGAGGCTCTCGCCCAAGATGGCGAGGATCGGCCTCTCGGCAACGGTCTCTCCCATCGAGGATGTGGCAAGATTCCTCGTCGGGAATAGGGCCTGCGAGATAGCCGATGTCCCGATGGCAAAAGAGATGGAACTCTCTGTGGTATCTCCGCTCTCAGATCTTGCTGATGCGACTGCGCTTGATCTTTCGAACTCCCTCTACGATCTTCTGGATCGCCTCATCCAGGAGCACAAGACGACCCTCATATTCACGAACACCCGGAGCGGCACAGAGAGGATAGTGCATCACCTCAAGGAATCCTTCCCGAAGAACTACGGCGATAACCCGATTTTGGGTGACGCCCAAAATGGGCGCAGTTCGCCATTAGCGAGCTCGCGTATAGGCGCTCACCACGGGTCTTTATCGAAGGAGCACCGCTTCGATATAGAGGAGAGGCTGCGCAAGGGGGAGCTAAAGGCAGTCGTCACATCGACGAGCCTTGAGCTTGGCATAGACATAGGATACATCGATCTTGTCATACTTCTTGGAAGCCCGAAGTCCTCGGCGAGGGCTCTTCAGAGGATCGGCCGCTCAGGGCATAATCTTGGCGGCAAGACGAAGGGGATCTTCATCCCGCTTGACCGCGACGATCTTGTCGAGTGCGCAGTGCTCCTTTCCGCGGCGAAGGAAGGAAGGATCGATAAGGTCCGCATACCGAAGAATGCCCTCGATGTGCTTGCCCAGCAGATAATAGGCATCGCTCTTGCGGGCGAGATCCACGTCGAGGAGCTCTTCTCGATGGTGAAGATGAGCTATCCATATTCCGATCTTCCGATAAAGAGATTCTTCGATGTGCTTGAGTTTCTCTCAGGAAGGCACGAGTCCCTGCGCAAGTACCACATCTATCCGACGATAGCTTACGATACCGAGACGAAGATGATAGCGAAAAGAGGGAGGCTCTCCCGCGTGAACTATATGACGAATATCGGCACAATCCCCGAGGAGAGCTACGCCCTTGTCAAGATCGGGGACAAGGTGCTTGGCAAAGTCGATGAGAATTTCCTCGAGCGCCTCAAGAGAAACGATGTATTTGTCCTCGGCGGAGAGACATACCAATTCATGCACGCGAAGGGGCTCACGCTCCAGGTCAGGGCAAGCGCAGGCAAGCTTCCGACTGTCCCGCGATGGTCTTCGGAAGCGATGCCATTGTCATTCGAGCTAGCTTCCGAGATAAGCAGGCTGCGCAGGCTGATGGATGAGAGGCTGCGCGCTAAGGAGAGCGATGGCGCCATCATCGATTTCATCAAAGGGCACCTGTCTCTCGATAAGGATTCTGCCCGCGCGATACTCGCCTACTTCAGGAAGCAGCGGAGCTTCTCCGAGATCCCGCACGATGGGAAGATAGTCCTTGAGCATTATGTCACGAAGGATAAGAAATTCGCGGTCTTCCACACGATGTATGGGAGGAGGGTGAATGAGCTTCTCCTCCGCGCGACGATATACGCGATAATGCGGAGCGAGCACAGAGAGGTCGAATCAGGAGTCTCGGACAGTGGGTTCTTCGTCGCGTATCCGAGGAAACTGAATGTGCTCCGCGCGTTCAATCTGATAAAATCAGCTGATCTTCCGAAAGTGATGGAGAAGGCGATAGATGATAGCGAGATACTCCGCAGAAGGTTCCGCCACTGCGCCGCGCGCTCGCTTATGATACTCCGCAACTACAAGGGGAAGCAAAGACTCATCGGCCGCCAGCAGGTCTCATCGATGATACTCCTCAAGGCTGTCCGCAAGGTATCGAAGGATTTCCCGATCCTCGCCGAGGCAAGGCGCGAGGTCCTCGAGGATCTTATGGATATAGGGAATGCGAGGAAAGTGATCGAAGGGATAGAGAAAGGCAAGATAAAGATAACTGAGGTCACAACGACGATACCAAGCCCGTTCGCCTCGAACCTTGTTCTTGCGGGAATCTCAGAGCTGATGAGCCTCGATGAGAGGATGTTGATGCTGCGCAATCTCGATTCAGAGATCACGCGAAGGATAAGCGAGCCGAAGAAAGAGGAGAAGCCGGATAAATCACCGATAGATTATTATCGGATGTGGCACACCGAGGATGAGAGGAAGAAAGAGGAGAAGCTTGATCGCGAGGAGCTTCTGCGGCACGAGCTTGTCATGGCATCGAGGAAGCTGAATCTCGATGCGAACACAGTCTACGCCATCTCAGAGCTCATCGACGGGAAGAAAGAGGGCTTCCGCGACGATTTCCTCGCCTGGCTCGCCAATTTCGCGGACGGCAGCGTGCCGAAGGCCTGGGGAGACGAGATCGCGAAGTTCCTGATAAAGAAAGCGAAAGAATTGAGCTGAAAAGAAAAAACAAAAAAACTACGAGACGACATAGACCCGATCATGCGGCCTCGCGTGATCGACTACTTTTATCCCGACAGAATCCCCGCCGTGGGCCTCGCGAACCTTCTCGTGCTCTATCTCTATGCTGCCGACCCTCTGGCCGAAATTGCTTGTCCGCCCCGCGACAACTATCCTATCGCCTAAGCGCACCTCGTCGATGAGATTGACTACAGCCACTCCGAGATGATTGTAGTAATGGCTGACCTCCCCG
>CAYNNM010000044.1:4350-6808 GCA_964398575.1 uncultured Methanosarcinales archaeon | reverse complement strand
TGGGGCGGAGCCCCCTTAAATCTTGCTATTCAGAAAAACTTGCAATCGAGCCGGACAGAGCCTATCCTTTCTCTTCCTTCAGGTTGAAATATCTCGCGAGTACCTTCATCACTTCCTGGAAAGTTATCTCTTCTGCGATAAGAGGGACCATATCCTCATCCCATCTGTTCTTGAGCTTCTTCGCATTGTTGAACATCCTTATGATATCGAATTCGACTCCGGACAATCTGCATTTCTCTTTTGCGTAATCAAGGTTTATTCTCATTCCTTTCTTGATGATTTTGTACATATCGAAGTGATCTCTTGGCTTGTTCCTGGCGACGGTCGCAGCCATCTTTTCCGCGATCATCTCATCAGCGGAAAGCGTGTTTGTCGAGAATCCGGGGATGAATCCTTTGTAGAAGTGCGGGATATCGTGCTTCTCTGGTTCTGTGAGGAGCTTCGCTCTCCTGTTCAGGTCGATGAAAACTGACTGCTCCTCCCCTTGGAAATCCGTGTAGAATGCTATCAGTCTCACAAAATTCTCGACATCCTTGTCCTTCCCCATCCTTACGAAAAATCCTGAATCCATTATCGCCCGTGCTATCTCTTCTCTTATGCTTTCGATGTTTCCCATCACGGTGTAATCCGCATCCTCGCTGAGCCGTGAATAATCAAGGAATATCTTCTGAAGCGCTGTTCCGCCCTTGAAATATATCCCCTTGACATCCCGCAAGAGATAGATGATCAGAGTGACGTAGTAGTCTTTTGTCATCAAAGGCAGGCCAAATCCCTTCTCGTTTGACAGCTCTATCATCCTTTTTTCGCTTATTTCCTTAGCTTCATCCATTTTATTGAATTCTCCTTCGACAGAATCCTGAAATCGTGATTAGCGTAATTTCTGACAACAGATTCATCGACTCTTCTGTTCGTTGTCCTGTGAAAGACTATCTTTGTGTTGAGCGCTTCTGCCCGACCATGCCTTTTTGTTGTCCACACATCGTATCTCATCGGAATCTGGTCTGTGAGCCTCCAGTAATTCGCCGCTGCCCAGCCGCCGATAAAGTATCCTGCACCACCCATCATCTCATCTATTAGGATGAATGGATGCAAGGACCATTTGCCGCTTCTTGCTTTTATCGGGACAAGATAGTATTTGTCTTTGTTGAGCTTTATTATCCTTCTTTTCTTCTGCAGCCGATGGAGTGTGTTTTTCAGCTGCGTGCTGTTCTCAAAATGCTTTTTTATGTCCTCTCTTCTGAAGAAGTATTTTTCATCGAACTCAAGACTTGCCACAACTTTGATTTCCCTTTCTGAAAGCCCTTCCATATTTTATCACCAAAAGCTTAATATATAAGCTTCTGGTGTTAAGAGTTTATAAATCTTTCGGCATTCAATGTATCTAACTAGGATCCTTCCTGACAAGATGCCCCTTGCTGTTATTGTTCCCATCGAGTCACCTTCCAACCATTGATCTCTTTTCCATTACATTGTCCGCGACTCATAGTCTTCCTATGGCCTCGGGAAGTCTCCTATGTCCTTCGATGAGCTTCTCGAACTTCTCTATCTCTTCAGCGACTATTCTGTACCGTTCCCTCGATCTCGTTGAACTTTCCATTCTTTGACGGTTTTTGCCGAAAATTTTAAATAAGGGGCTGCATTTATATACTTTATGAGAGTAGACATAAATGATTATATAGTAGCCGATAGCGAGATCTGCCACGGCAAGCCCACGTTCCGCGGCACAAGGATAATGGTCTGGCAGATCCTCGAGATGATCGAGCACGGAGAGACTATGGATTCTATCATAGAGGAGTTCCCATCCCTCACCAAAGAATCGATAAAGGCCGCTCTCCATTACGCTTCTGACCTGACAAGAGGTAACAATGTCCTCCGAAGCGTCCCAGTATAGATTCCTTCTGGACGAGAATGTGAAACATTCTCTTGAGGTATTCCTGAAAAAGAGAGGTCTTGAGGCGATCCGCGCAGGAAAAGGGATGACTGACAAGGAACTGGCAGCCAGATCGAAGAAGGAAAAGCTCATCCTCATCACCAATGACTCTGATTTTGCGAATCCCGGCGAGGAGAAGATATTCTCAGTCATCTGGCTCCGGCTTCCACAGAGCGACAGGAAAAAGATGCTTGATTCTTTCGCCACACTCATTGAGAAAGTCGATTCATTCGAAGGGAAGATGATTATCCTGAAAGAAGATGGGTTCAGCGCAGTCTCTTTCTAAATCCACTTCACCCTCAAGAAATGAGTCGAGCAGGAGAAGCAGGGGTCGTATGACCTTATCAGCTTCTCTATCTCAAGCACCACGCGCTCCTCCTTCTTGTGGAGTATCTTCGGAAGGTACTCCCTGATATCTGCCTCGATCGACCTCAGATTCTGCGCTGTCGGAGTGATTATGTTCGCGCGGACGACTGTTCCAGAGTCGTCGAACTCATAGTCGTGTATCAGCATCCCGCGCGGGACTTC
>CAYNNM010000044.1:0-4340 GCA_964398575.1 uncultured Methanosarcinales archaeon | reverse complement strand
GCCGAGGAGACCGACGCCGCGGCCGGCGTGCGGAGTGAATGGGATCCTGTCCTCGAACTCCCCGTCGGCGATCCTCACCTTCCCGATTATCTCGAGCGAGCGCTCGATGAAATGGACAAGCTCTATCGCCTGCGCGAAGTTGTTCAGGAATGGATTATCCGATGGGAACTTGTGCTTCGAGCGGGACAGCAGTTCGCGGGCCTTCTTCGAGAGATTCTCGGCGCTATTATTCATCCTCGATATCGCCCCGGTCCGGTATTCCTTGCCTTCCTTTATCGCGAACTTGCTTGTGGCGTAAGGCTCTAATGATTCGGATATGTGCTCGTGATACTTATCCTCAGGGATGTTTCGCGATTCCGATGTTATGTCGCCGGTATGGAGAGCATAGATCCCTTCCTCTTTCAGCGATGCTGTCTCGCACTTGCGGGAGAAATCAGGATATGGGAGCATCTCGAATAATCTCACTGTCTCGATAGCGTCAGGAAGAGCGTCGTTAAGCCTTTTCTTGAGCTCCTTTAGATCATCCGCCTTCGGAAGCTTGCTCATCCCGCCGATGACCATCGTCAATGGATGCATGTTCCTGCCGGCAAGAGTCGTGGTAAGGTCATTACCGAGTTTTATCAGGCGTAAAGCCCTCTCCACTTCCTTCTTGTGCGTCGCCGCCATCGCGACAGCTGATTCATAATTGAGATAATCAGGAAGGGCGAGCATATAGAGATGGGTCGCGTGGCTGCGTATCCTCTCGCCGATTGTAAGAAGCTCGCGCAGCGCCCGCACGCGGTCAGATACCTCGACCTTCATCGCGTTCTCGATGGCCTGCACACAAGCGATGGTGTGGCCGCTTGAGCATATCCCGCAGATGCGCGATGTTATCTCCTGGATGTCGAACCATTTGCGTCCGACGACCATCCCCTCGAAGAAGCGCGCTCCCTCGATGGCCTCAAGCTCGCATCTCTCTACCTTGCCATCCTCTACCTTGACTGTCAGCGAGGCGTGCCCCTCTATCTTCGTTATGTGGTTAAGCTTTATGGTACTCATTCTGCAATCTCTCCTTTGCCTTATCCTCTACTTCTTTGAATTTCAGTCCTGCGAATGTCTCGAAGCGTAGACGCGTCGCTTCCTCAGAGTATCCTTTCGATTTGGCAAGCTCGATGTACTGAGCTATGTTCGCATCGGATAGAGGACCTCGGCATCCGTAGCAGGTTATGCCATTCGATGGGCAGACTGCCTCGCAGCCCGCTGTAGTGAGCGGTCCGAGGCACTCCTCTCCGTCGAGAAAAAGGCATCTGTTGCCTGCCATCACGCATTCGTAGCACACTGCCTTTCCAGGCAGGCGCGGCTTTTTCGCCATCAGAAGCTCGAGTATGAACGCGAGGACCTCGTTCTTGTTCGGCGGGCACTGCGGCACATAGAAATCGACCTTCACGTGCCGGTCTATCGGGACAGGATCGACATTCTCAAGATGCGATGATTTATGGAACACTAGCTCGGAGTAGACCGCGTGCTCGACCCGATCCTTGTGCAGGAAATTCTTCATCGATGGCACTCCGCCGTTTGTCGCGCAGGAGCCAAGAGCCACAAGGACCTTTGTCAT
Organism: uncultured Methanosarcinales archaeon; assembly: GCA_964398575.1. GTDB lineage: Archaea > Nanobdellota > Nanobdellia > Woesearchaeales > CAIVOO01 > CAYNNM01. Next base: position 2,746 of record CAYNNM010000044.1, on the reverse strand, counting down.
CTCCCGCAGCCTCTTCAGCTTCTCGAGATCCTCGTGATGGACGACAGTGCCCTCGACGAATATTATGTCGAAGTCATTGCCCTCGATATTGTCCTCCTTGATGAATGGGAACGATGATATGTTGAGATAGTCGAAGAGCGCGAATATGTTGTCCTCCTGGAATATGACCTCAAGCAAGCACCCTGCGCAGCCGGTTATCCCGTAGAACCCGACTTTCGGCTTTCCCTTCTCCGCTGTCTTTCTCTTCTTAGTCATTCTTGTAGTCTGCTATCGAATCGTATCTGAACACCGGCCCATCCTTGCAGGTGTATTTGCCCCGTATCATGCAGTGGCCGCATTTGCCTATCCCGCATTTCATGTTCCTCTCGCTGCTCACGAAGATCTGGTCGTCGTGGAATCCGAGCTTCTTCAATGCCTGGACAGCGAACTTTATCATCACAGGCGGGCCGCAAAGAAGCACGACCTTGTTCTGGTTATTGAGACCAGATTCCTCGATGTATTTTGTTATGACGCCGACCTTGCCGGTCCAGTATGTAGCGGCATTATCGACTGAGAGGACTGTGTTGTATCTCTTGCTCCAGGCCTCGATATCCTTCTTGAAGAGGACAAGATCCGGGCTCCGGAATCCAAGGAAAAGATGAATGTCATGATAGTCATTCCTATGCTGCTCGACATACTCGAGGACACCCTTGATAGGCGCGGTTCCTGTCCCGCCGCCGATGACAACAAGATTGTTTCCCTTGATGTCCGCAAGCGGATATCCGTGGCCGTATGGGCCCCTTATCTCCATCTCGCCCCCGACCTCCATCTCCGCTATCTGATTCGTGACATTGCCGACGTTTCGGACAAGAAGGTCAAGCTCTCCCTCGCGGTGCGAGGCGACAGAGATCGGCGCTTCGCCGTAGAGCGGGACAGATATCTCGATGAATTGGCCTGGCTCTGTCTTGAACTCTGTCTTCACGCGGAAGACATAGGTGTCGTCGGTGAATTTCTCTTTCGAGATTATCTTCGCAGGATAGGTCATATAAGGGTTCTCTATCCTCTCCTTGATCGCTTTTTTCTTCGCCATTCTACATCGTGCTGTTAGCTGTCTTCACCCAGTTTATCTTCGACGGGCACTGGCTTATGCATCTTCCGCATCCTGTGCACATATATGAGCCGAATCTCTCCTTGAAGTAGACTGTCTTGTGATATATCCTGTGCTTGTATCTGTCGAGTCTTCTGTCGCGGAACACGAATTCGCCTGCGACGCGCGAGAAGTCGCGGTTGTGGCAGGCATCCATCACCCGCACCCTCTTTCCGCTCGAGAGATCAGGATTGATTATGTCTTTCACATCGAAGCAGGAGCAGGTAGGGCAGAGCATATTGCAGGCGCTGCAGGAGAAGCATTGGTTGGCATCCTTCTCCCAGATCGCGTTGCCATACTGCGGGGCGAGATTCTTGTTGTCGAGCGAGAGCGTGCAGTGCTTCTTCTCGGAAGGCTTGATCACGCTCTCCTTTATGAGAGATATCCCGCGCAGGGCCTCGCGGCCTTTCTGGCTCCCGAACTCGATATAGTATCCGTGGTCCTCGATAGCCGTGAACCTGACATCGAAGCAGTCTATGTTCTCCATCGATTCGCAGAAGCAGGTCTCAGCCGGCTCCTCGCAGCGGACAGAGAAAAGAAGTGTGCTCTCCCTCTTCGCCTTGTAGATAGGGTCTATGAATCCGCCCTCGAGGAACATCTTGTCGAGCGAGCGAAGGGCATTCGAATCGCAGTTGCGGATCCCGAAGATTATCTGCGGCTTTATGGAATAGTCCTTCTCGATAAGCTTTCCATCGACGATGTCAAAGAGCTCCTCGTGATTCGAGAATATAAGCTTCACAGGCGAGACGCGAGTGTTCTTCGCGAAATCTATCCTGTCAGCGTCCTTCCCAGTCACTTTCTCGAAGCGGACTATGTCTGATTTTATAGGTGCATAGATAGAGTGCTTCTTCGAGAGGATGGATAAGAATTCCTTTAGGTCACCCCTTTTCAGAAACTTGCTCATTTTTCTTTAAAAAGCCCCGTGCGACTATTTAAATGTTTGTTAGTATGAGAAAGTGAAAAAGAAAGATCAGAAAAACAGGTAATAGTGCCCATTCGATTTGTGGAGATCGCCTTTCCTCGAATCCGAGTCCTTGTTCGATGGGAAATCAGATGTGCAGTACTGAAGGTCCACACGCTCGTATCTCACATCCTCAGGCAGCTTCGGCGCTTGCGCAGGCGTGAGGAGGAATGTGTTCGCGCTTCTCTCTGCCTCGAAGAACCTGTCTTTTGCCCGGAAGAATATCGGATCCCCGTTCCCTTCAGGAAACACGACTTTGTCTATCGATTCAAGTTTTTTACCCATAAGACCACCGATGCAGCGACTGGTGATTCAGATATTTAAATCTGTCGGAGTCATGCAGGCTGGAATATATAGAGCTGCTGCGCGTTTTTTCCCATATCCTCTTTCTTGTACGATATCAATTCAAAATCAAATGAGTCTGTAAGAAGCACTACCTCAAGAAGCCTGCTTCGATTCTGCAAGCCATTCTTTCTCGCCTTCTCCGCGAACACCATAATTCCGCGTCTTGTGCTGTCGTCGAAAAGATGGTCTCTTCCATTCGGTTTTACCTCATAGATTACATCCGCGAGCAGTATTTTCGCTTTCCCTTTGTAGAGTCCGCTTTCTGTCAATTCCAGATTAGGGGTCGCTTCGAGCATCTCACTGATCGAATCGAA
>CAYNNM010000043.1:0-6852 GCA_964398575.1 uncultured Methanosarcinales archaeon | reverse complement strand
TGGATTTTCTCCTCTTTCCTGCGATCATGACTGATTTCGCCTTGAGCACTTTCTTCGCCTCGGAGGCTGTCTTGACAAGCGAGAGCATGTCGCGTAGCGCGACAAGCAGCGGAACCGAGAGGCGCATCTCGCGTCCTGGGTTCGGCCTTATCGTGAATATCTTGGTCTTTCTCTCTATCTTCCACAGCTTCGGCGCCGCTATTGTCTTTAAGTGATTCTTGACCATTTTCTACTTCTCCTTCCTCTTCATCCTTCGCTTATCGTCGAACGATGCCTCGACTATCATCGTGTTGCTCGGGAAAAGCGCTATCCGGGACTTCGAGCCGTCGACCTTGACTGTCTCGACTCCCTCGACGAATATCTTTCCGCGCGTGAGGTCCACTCTCGATACCTTGCCGGTCTTTCCCTTGTGGCCTCCGCGCATGATCTTGACCTTGTCCCCTTTTCGGATCGTGATGTTCCTTGTGCCGTGCTTCTCGGAGAGCTCCTTCGATAGGTGCGCCGAGAGCATCTTGTTCTTCGCATGGAGCGGGGCCTTCTTAACGAACTTGACCTGCTTGCGCTTCTTCGCGCTTCCCTTCCATGATTTTGAAAATTCCTTCCTCATTTCTCTCACCGATTCAGATCAGCATACTCGCGACTTTCGCGACCGCAGGCCATCTGTCCACTATCTCTTTCGCGACAGGTCCCTTGAACGTGGTCCCTTTGGGGTTTCCCTTCTCGTCCTTGAGAACGACTACCGCGTTGTCCTCGAACTTTATCCTTGTGCCGTCCGCACGCCTGTACTCCTTCTTCTGGCGCACTATGATCGCGTAGAAGACCTGCTTTCTTACATCAGGCCTTCCTTTCTTGACAGAGACAAGCACAAGATCCGAGACTCCGCAGTCAGGGTATCTTCCCTTCCTCGTCTTCCTGCCGATGACCGAGACTATCTTGACTGTCTTCGCTCCGGAATTGTCGCATGTGTCGACTATCGAGCCGTGCGAAAGGCCTCTTGTGACTTTTGCTCTGAGTGCGTGCATCTTGATTACCTACTCCATCCTCTCTACGACGACAAAATGCTTTGTCTTCGAGAGCGGCCGTGTCTCCATTATCCTTACCTTATCGCCTTCCTTCGCGTTTATGCAAGGAGGGTTGTGCGCTTTCACCTTGGTGTACTTCTTCTCGAATCTCTCGTACTTCTGGATGTAATTGGGATATGTGTACGACACCGTGACTGTCTTCGATGCCTTCGAGGATGAGACATTGCCGACGATGGTCGCGCCGTGGACCTTGAGCTTGCCGTGGAAAGGGCATTTCTCGTCTGTGCAGCTCTCTTTCGGGAAAGCCACATCTATCCCGATCGACCTCTCCTTGTTCCCTGATTTCTCATTCTCGGTCTTCTTTGCCATTTTCCTTATCCTTTCTTCGTTCTCTTTATCCTCTCGTGCGGCTGGAGCGCGACGGATTTGCCGTCGATCCTCTTTCCGCGGAGCGTGAATATTATCGTGCTCTTGATGAGCCTTTTGCGTTTCTTCGACACCTCGTCGAGGACCGTGAGCGTGTTCTTCGTCTCGTCGACGACTGTGCCCTCGATCCCTTCAAGCGACTTCTGCGAGGACTCGATGACCCTTATCCTCCCGCCGATGAATTCGGATTTTTCCTCTTTCATTTGCCTAATGCTTGAAATGTATGGTGTTCGGGGCAAATCCTAGATTCTCTAGGATCTGCCGGAGCTTCTGGCGATCCGAATCGTTCCGGATGTGGTTGCCCAAAAGCTCGATCTTGCCATCCTTGGCTGTGCCGCCGGTGGCAAGGTCGTTCTTCAGCATCTTCGCGACATCGATGAGCTTGATCTCTTTCGAGTCGATCCCATTGATGATCGTCGCGAACTTGTTGAACTTGCGTTTCTCGAGGTAGATCTCTATCCTCTGGCTCTCCTTCGCGATCGACTCGCAGACACATATGTCTTTCGGGAGGCCGCAGACAGAGCAGATCTCACTCATTAACTACCTCCTTTGCCTTCGCGAGAGTAAGTGCTCTTGCGATGGCCCTCTTCGTATCCCTTATCTGAGTGGGATTCTTCATCCCGGTAGTCTTCGACTGTGATTTCAGCTTGACAAGCTCGCGTCGCAGCTCGTCGGCTTTCTTGATCAGCTCATCCTTCGAAAATCCTGATAGTTCCTTCGTTTTCTTCGACATCTTCTCGCACTCACTCCTCTTTCTTCTTCGCTGCCTTCTTCTTGGCTGCCTTCTTAGCAGGCTTCTTCTTGTCCTCGAGCTTCTCGCGGATCTCGCTCACTGCCTCGCTCTCATTATCCTCTCTGTCCTCTTTTCCTGTGATGTCCTCGACCTCTGCCTTCGAGAGATCGGCAGGCAGTATCACCTTAAGAGCGTCAGGGAGAGTGTACCCTGGCGGCATGATGTTGACCTTGATACCGATTATGCCTGTCTTGATGAGCGCAGTCACTTTCGCCTTCTGGACGTAGCTTACAGCTATGTCTCCTGACTTCTTTATGTGGCCGCCCTTGATCCTCCACGATTTCGCCCTTGTGCTTGGGATCTTTCCCGAAAGCACTATCTCGACGCCGACAGCCCCTGCCGAAAGCACATCTGCCATGCTTTTGTGCATGACTCCCTTGAACTTCGCCGAGCCGAACCTCTCGAGAGATGATGCGATCTTCTCTGCGACGATGTACGGGTTCAGGCTTGGGTTGAGGACCTCTGATATCTCTATCTGAGGGTTCTCGAGGCCGAACTTCTTCTTGAGCGCGAGCGTGAGCTTCTTTATGTTCTCCCCTCCGCGGCCTACGATGAGCCCTGGATGGGATGAGTAGATCGTTATCTTCTCGCCAAGCGGAGTCCTCTGGAGCTTGATCCCTGCCTGGCCTGCTCTCTTGAGGTTTCCGCGGATGTACTCCTGGATCTGCTGCTCCTTGAAATTCTGCGCGACGAATTGTCTTTCGATCATTTTATTCAGCCTTCTTCTCCTCTTTCGGAGCCTCTTTCTTCACGGCCTTCTTGGCCTCTTTCGCCTCTGCCTTCACATCTCTTCCGGCCGAGACGACTATCTCGATGTGGGAGCGCTTCATCTTTCGCCTTCGCTGCCTCCCGTAATGCCACTGCGCCGACGCGCGATTGGCCGCGATATGGATTATTGTCGGGTTCGATATCCCCTTCTCCTTGGCGTTGCTTTCCGCCGACTCTACGATCGTCAGTATGTTCTCGGCGGTCTTGACAGGATACCTTCCTGCGCCGATCCCCTTCTTGTGCCCGAGGTCCTTGTTGAATCGTGTGTATCTTATCGGCTTCTTGAGAGAGATTATCCCCTCAAGGATCCTCTTCGCTCTCGTTACTGACTTCCCTCTGATGCTGTTCGCTATCTCGATGGAGTGCTTCGCCGATATAGGGAGATCCCTACCCAAAGCGCGAGCCATCTTCTCCGCATCGTATTTCTGGAAGCTGTATTTGTGTGCCATAATCATTCACTTGTTCATTTCATCGAGACCGATCCGCTCGATTTTGTCGATCCGACGCCTGGGCTTGAGTGGCCGACTTTCCTTCTCGTGAGAGCGAACTCGCCAAGCACGTGCCCCACCATCTCTTCCTGTATGAGTACCGGGAAGAACTCCTTGCCCTGGTGGATCTTGATTGTCTTTCCGACCATCACTGGAAGTATCACCATCTCCCTCGCGTGGGTCTCGACATTGTTCTTTCCTGACTCGATCTTCTTCAGGAACTTCTTCTCCCGGTCCGTGAAGCCGCGCTTGAACTTGCGCCTCTGCCTCGATGGGACAAGCTCCATGAACTCGTTCAGACTGAGCTTCTTCAGCTCCTCGAGCGTCTTTCCCCTGAATGTGAATTCTTTCTTTGCCATTTTTCCGCCTACTTCTTCTTCCTTCCTGTCCTCTTCGCGGCTATCCTACCTACCTTTCGTCCAGGAGGAGCGAGCCTTGATGTGGTGTAAGGCATGTTCTTCTTCGATGAGCGGCCTCCGCCGAATGGGTGCATCGCTGCGTTCATCGATGTCGCCGAGACTTTCGGCCACATCTTGTTCTTCGCCTTCATCTTGAAGTGCTTGTTGCCTGCCTTGACAAGAGGCTTCTCGAGGCGTCCTGCTCCTGCGAGAACGCCTATCGATGCCCTGCATGAAGGATTGAATTCCTTGTTCTTCTTCGAAGGGAGCGCGACTACGACTCTCTTCTCCGAGCGCGATATCACTGTCGCGAATGTTCCGCCTGCGCGCGCGAATCTTCCGCCATCGCCGGGCTTGCCTTCTATGTTGTATATCTGGGTCCCCTCAGGGATGTCCTTGAGCGTGAGCGTGTTTCCTGACTTGAGGCCTGCGTTCTGGCCGATCGATACTTTCTCTCCGACGGTGATTCCCATAGGAGCGACATTGAGCCCGATAAGCCCGTTGTCATACTCGATTACTGCGAGAGGCGCCGAGTGGCCCCTGCACTTGACGAAATCGACGACTTTTCCGGATATCTCGGTGAAGTTAGGGTGCTTAGCCTCTCCCTTGTAGTTGAAGCTAGGCGCGCGGAACCTCGCTGTTCCTTTTCCACGTCTTTGCTGTATGAGTGATTTACCCATTCTACATCATTCCCAGTCTTGTCGCGACCTCGATCGCCGGAGTATCCATCGAGAGCCTGACAAATGCCCTCTTCTTGCCATCAGGGCCTACCGAAGTCGTGACGCCCGCGACCTTGACATTGAAAGATGCCTCGACCGCGCGCTTGACCTCGTCCTTCTTCGCCTTTCTCTCGACGATGAATATGAGCTTGTTCTCCGCTTCCATCATCCTTATGGCCTTCTCTGTCGAGAGAGGGTATTTGATGACTTTGTTAGCTTCCATTTTCTTTCCTACTGCTTCTTCGCGGCTTTCTTCGCTGCCTTCTTAGGAGCTGCCTTCTTCGCGTCCGCCTTCTTCGCTTCCTTCGACGGTCTCTCTGTCTGCTTCTTCGGGGTCTTTAACGCATAGAAAAGCTTTTCGGAATCGAGGCGCTTTATGGCATCCTCCGAGTATAGCGTAATCCTTCCTGGCTGCGCTCCCGGAGCGAGCAGCTTCGCGTTTATCCTGTCGATGACAGCGACATCAACGCCAGGGATGTTCTTCGCCGCCTTCTGCGCTGAGCATGATTTCGATACGACGACAAGAAGACCGCTTTTCTGCTTGTATTTCCTTCCTCTTGATTTTCCCTTCCCTGCGCGGACTTTCCTCTCGCTTGTCCGGAGAAGCTCAGGACCGAAACCAAGCTTATCGAGCATCTTCGAAAAATCGGATGTCTTCTTTATGTCCTCCATCTTCGATGAGACAGCGAACGGGTAGCTCTCAGGCACCTTGTGCCCTCTTTTCGCCACAGTATCCTTCGACACTGATGCAGCAAGAGCGCTTCGGATTGCCTTCCTTCGCTCCTTCACGTTTATCTTGTCCGCAAGCACCTTCTCCGACTTAGGAGGGTGGGCGCGGCGTCCGCCGACGATTCCCGGAGCGAAAGCTCCCACGAAATTGAATCTTGTTCCTGAGCGCGACATGACTTTCCGCGGCACTCTCGATATGCCGATGCCGTATGTCCCGCGGTAATGGCGCCTTCTCTTCGACGTATCCGCAGACGGCCTCTTTCCTGCGAGAGGATCAGCCCCATAGGCCTGCCTTCCGGCGCTCTCGACGGCATGCACTGCCCTCTTGATGAGATCCGGCCTTATCTCCTCGTGGAACTGGGCCGGGAGATCCACTGATCCGATCTCGGTCTTCGATATGTCAAGTAGCTTAATCTTCATTTTCATTTACCCTGCTTCGATGCTATGATGATCATCTGGATCTTCATAGGCTCCTCTGGCATTTTCTTGTTCTTTCGCTTCGCGAAAAGCATCTTGATGAGTCTCTTGTTCGCTCCAGGGATCGAGCCCTTCAGAAGCACAAATGAGCTCTTCACATTCCCGTAGTGAGGGAAGCCGCCCTTCGCATTGACTGTGTGAGCGTCGGATGATATCTGGATTATCTGCTTGTTCATCTCCATCCTCGAATGGTATCCCATCTGGCCTGCGTGCGCGACGCGGTAGTTGCTGTGGTGAGGGTGCCATGGGCCAAGCGCGCCAGGGCCTCTTTTTGTCTTCTCAGATTTATGCTGTCGGATAGCTACACCGAACCTCTTGACAGGTCCCTGGAATCCCTTTCCTTTCGTGACAGCGTGGACATCTATCAGGATGCCATCCTTGAATATGTCATTGACGAAGATCTCATTGCCAAGAAGCTTCTTCGCGTATCCGAGCTTGTCTTTGACCTCTCCGCCGAGCGCGAGCTCGAAGACTTCCGGCTTCTTCTTGCCGATGCCTGTGTGCTTCGGCTGCGTGTGGACTATGAGCCTGATGTCTGTGACTTTCGAGATCTCCTTCTCTATCTCTCCCATCCTCTTCTCGGAGTCTGCCTTCTTAGGTACAGATATTTTTCTTGCGAGCTCCTTCTCGAGCTTGTGGGATAGAACATCAGTGAATGCGACCTTGTTGTTGTCAATGGATTTATAGAATCTGATTCCGGCGACGCGGATCGGCGGGCACTCGACAATCGTCGCAGGATATGTTACGTCAGTGCCTTTTGTGAGGGAAGTTTTCCTCGCATCAGTCACGACGACGTGAGTCATCCCGACCTTGTAACCAGCGAAACCAAGCGGCTTTGCCTCTCCGACCTCGGTCCAAGACCTTACGCGCGTGCTCTGTGTCTTGGCTCTCTTTCTAGGCCAGTACTGCATGCTTCCGTGTCTTGGTTGGTGTCTTTTAGGCATTTTTGACCTTCAAACTGGATTTTTAGCTGAATCTGGCTGAAAAAAAACTTCCATTTCACAGAACAAGTCTTTTTACAAACCTGTACTG
>CAYNNM010000042.1:0-7013 GCA_964398575.1 uncultured Methanosarcinales archaeon | reverse complement strand
TATCCTCTGCATCTCGATGAGCGCTTCATTCGACCGATCGAGATGGAGAAGCGCGTTTTTTCTTGCCATCGAGAGAAGATCATAGTTCTCTCCGCGGCGAGGGATGATTATCCTCGCTTTCCTTCCAGCGGATTCCGAGAGATATTCGGCCAGTGGAGCGAATCCCTCATCCTCTTTCTCGAGGATTATCTCGCTCGGAATCGCGTGGTCCTCATAGTACTGGATAAGAAAATCCCCGATATCCTCCTCGGAGAATCTGTCTTTTTTGAATCTGTAGTCGTCCTTCCCCGCAAGTATCCCTCTCCTCATATGGAATACCTCGACCAATGCTTCTTTCTCGTTCGCGACAACCGCCACTATGTCCTTATCATACTTGTGCGAGAGCTCGACGCTCTGCTTCTCGGATAATGCTTTTATCGCGAATATCTTGTCGCGAAGCGATTTCGCTGCCTCGAAATTCTTGCTGGCAGCGTGCTGCTTCATCTCTGATTCGAGGTTGGCCATCAGCTCATCGATCCTCCTCGAAAGGAAGAGAATCGCGTTCTTGACATTGGCTTGGTATTCTTCTTCTGTCCCATAGATGAATAGCGGTGATGTGAAACGGTTTATCTCTTTTAGTGTGAGATTTCGTTTCGATTCTTTCTTCGCCTCCCGGATCCCAAAAAGCCTTCTTGCAAGACGCATCGCTTCCTGCCGCGCCATTCCTGAGGAGAACGGTCCGATGTAAGTCGCGTTGTCAGTTATCCTTCTTGCGGTAAGCATCGTCGGGAGAGCGTCTTTCGTGAACTTGATGTAGGCGTATCTTTTCGAGTCGCGAAGCGCGATGTTGAATCTTGGGGCGTGCTTCTTGATGAGGTTGTTCTCAAGAAGCAGGGCCTCCTTCTCATTCGCTGTCGAGATGAAGTCTATCTCAGCTATCTCGCTGACAAGCCGCGTTGTCTTCGCATCAAGGGCTTTTGTGAAATAGGAGGACACTCTTTTGTTCAGGTCCTTCGCCTTTCCGACATAGATAACGCTGCCTTTCGCATCCTTCATCAGATAGCATCCTGGAGTCTTCGGAAGATTCTTCGCGAGGTCTTTCATAGGATGTGATTCTTGGAGCAGGATTATAAAGGTTGTGAAGGCAATCTTTAAATAGTTCTTTTCCTGAAAAGCAAGATATGGCGCGAAGGAAGAGAAGATATCATCAGGTCGCAATCGGGATATCGGCACTCATCCTTGTCGCAGCGATATCTATCGGTTACATTCTCTTAAAGGAAGAGTCTCGCGGCGGGGCGCTTGAGGAGGATGCGAGAAAGGTCCTGCTTCTTCTTCTGTCAGAAGGGGAAAGCGTGGATGATTTCTCGAAGATAGATTACGAGAAACTGAAGAAGAGTGTCGATTCGAGGACAGAGATAGCGATCTATTTCGAGGATGAGAAGAACAACATAATCGAGATGAACGGAAAGAATTGCCTCGGCAGCGGCATGATAAAAGTCAATGGTGTCAGCTGCGGGAATCGATGAATTCTGTGATTTAAGATAAACTCCGAGAATCTGCCTGCGCTCGGGCGGTAGGAGGGGGTCGGCGGGCGGGACAATCATATCGCGACAGATATCGCCAAGAATCAGTCACTTGAAGCTTGGCATATGCTCATCGCCCATCGCCTCGACAGCGGTAATCGCAGCGACATTCACGATGTCCTCTGTCGAGCAGCCGCGCGAGAGATCGTTCACTGGTTTCTTGAGTCCCTGCTCTATCGGACCTATCGCTTTCGCCTTCGCGAGCCTCTCGACGAGCTTGTAGGCGATGTTTCCGGAATCGAGATCAGGGAATACGAGGATGTTCGCGTCCCCCTGTATCTTCGATGCAGGGCATTTTTTCTTCGCCACCTCAGGAACAAGCGCAGCATCTATCTGCATCTCTCCATCGACAATTAGATCAGGTCTCTTGAACTTGACAAGCTTTGTCGCTTCCGCGACCTTATCGACCTTCGGATGCCGCGCGGAGCCGAATGTCGAGAACGATAGCATCGCTATCTTCGGAGTGATGCCGAACTTCTTCGCGGATTCGGCTGTATCGATCGCGATCTCCGCGAGATCCTTCGCGTCAGGATCGATTATCGTCGATGAGTCGGCGAAAAGAAGCAGGCGATCGTCCCAGACCATAAGGAACATTCCGGATACCTTGTGGAACCTCTCCTTTGTCCCGACAATCTCGAATGCTGGCACGAATGGCTTGAACTCGGAGTTAAGCCCCCCGACATATCCGTCGACGTGGCCTAAGTGGACCATCATCGCGGCGAAGTAGTGGCTCTTGAACATCTGCTGGCTTGCGAACTCCATCGATATCCCACGGGATTTGCGCAAGTCATAGTATTCCTTGATGTAAGAATCCATATTGGCGTCGTGTTTCGGGTCGCGGACCTCAAAGCCGTGGGTGGAGACGCCAAACTCCGCGGCTTTCTTCTCGATCTCAGCGCGATCGCCTATGAGGAAGGGAATCACGAGCCCTTCCTTGACAAGGATCTCAGAGGCCTTAAGGACCTTCTCTTCCCACGATTCAGCGAAGACTATTCTCTTCTTATCAGACCTTGCCTTCTCTCTTACTTTCGCTAAGAACTGCTCCAAAATCCACCTCTTTAGAGCTTTTCCGTGAATTTTGTTTAAAAAGCTTTCATACTACTTTAGGATAGTCATTTGAGCTCCCCTGATCTCTTGGTTCCGATAACAATACTCTTGACGCGATCTATGCCTTGCGTATTTAATCAGCCGTCAGAAGTATATCTTCTTTGTCGCTTGGCCCGAAGAATCTCATTCAGCGGCCTGAACTCATTGATTTTATCTACCCTCTCTTCCACCACTTTCCCATCCTTTCTGAATACGATGTATGCATTCGCACTCTTAGAAGAAGTAAGAATCCTGCATTTGTCACCCACGACTTGCAGCGCAGCGCAATTCTCAAGCGCGAGAGCGACCCCTCCCTTTTTCTCAATCATCTTTCTTAATGAAGGTCGCCTGTTCTTCTCGACATCATAGTGTGGGCAGACCAATGTCTTGACGAATCCGAGGCCTTTCAATTTTATGATTGTTTCGTTTCCAGATGCGGTAAACCTCAATGAATCGCTATTTCCATAATTGAACCAGCAGATAGCACCTGCGCTCAAACCGGAGAGTGCGATTCCTTTTTCGCCGGCTTTTTTTAAGACTTTATCGACTCCTTTTTTTCTCCACACCTTGAGCATTCGGGAAGTGTTGCCCCGCCCACATAGACTATGTCAGAACCGAGTATCTTTCTTTCGATTTGCTCTTTCGAAAGTTTTTCTTTTATCAAATACAGAACATCCACTCTGCAGCCGAGTTTTTTGCCAAAATAGTTCCGGACTATTTCATAATATCCTTCACTATCACCGCTCGCAGTGGGAAGGAACAATAGTTTTGGACTCTTCTTGCCCGTCAAATGGATGATTTCCCTATCGATTGCTTTTGTCTCTATCTTTGTTCCAGGTCTTCCTATTTCTCCTCCACCTATTGCGACGATTTTCATTCCCTTGATTCAGAGAAGACCTTATTTAAATACTTCGGAAGAAGGTTTATCAGAGTGGTTCTTGTTTCAGTATGAATTGGATGGATTTTGAGCCTTCAGATTCGCAACCTTTTTATATAATCCCTATCGGCAATAGGCCATGATTTCGCAGAAAGCATTGATTCTCGATGCTCATACAAAGACCGGAGAGATAGTCGATGTCAATGACGAGACTGTCATTGGCCCGATAGATTTTGGGATGAAGCTATGCGATGAGGATGATTATTTTGTATTCGGAAGGGGGGCTCTTGGCGGCTCGATAATCCCCGGGACACAACGGCTGATATTCACCGGAATGAGCCCGCTTTGGGAGACATTCTACATATCGACACTCGGAGGGGCAGCTGTCGAGTTCTACAACACCGGGCTTAATTATGTGGCGATAAAGAACCACTCGCATACGCCTGCAGTGCTGATAATTAATTACAAAGATGGGAAGACTAATTTCCGCCTCGATGAGATTTCTTCTGAGAAGATAAGTGAGATAATGAAAGGGCACAATAATCTTAAGGGAGCATATGCTATGCAGGATTACATCATCGAGAAATACTCGCCTGAGTTCTCGAAATTCCGCGTGCTCACCATCGGGCCTGCTGCCATGGTATCGAAGAACGGAGCGATACTCTCATCATCGATAGAGAACCGCAAAGCCACAGCTGTCGATGGCTGGGCAGGACGGGGCGGGCTTGGCTCGAAGATGTATCAGGAGCACGGCATCGTAGGAGTCATATATGGCGGAGATTATGATGAGAAGCTGCCGTCGCTCAAGGATGTCGCGAAATTGAATGAATTATTCGAGAAGAAGTTCAACAAGAAGATGATGGCGGAAGTGATGGATGCGACAACCAAGTACCGCTATGACCCTGCCTTTAAATCTGGGGGCACTGCAGGAGTCAATTTCTCACGGCTCAAGGAATGGATAATCTACTTCAACTGGAATTCTGTGAATTCGAGCGATGAGGAGAGATTGAAGGTGTATGATGAATTGATCGTCAAACATTACCTGAAGCAGTTCAATGAGGAGACTATCGTTCCGAAGCAGCAGAAGACCTGCGGAGAGGTGTGCCCGGCTTTCTGCAAGAAGATGAATAACATCTACAAGAAAGACTATGAGCCTTATCAGGCAGCGGGCCCTAACTGCGGGATATTCGACCAGAGAGCTGCTGAGCAGATAAATCACGAGATAGATGCGATGGGCTATGATGCCATACATGTCGGCAATGAACTCTCCTGGCTTATGGAGTGCGTACATCGGGGACTTCTCACAAAAGAGGAGCTTGGACTTTCAGACCTGCCTAAATTCGACCTTGATGGATTCGATGTGGTGAATGATTCCGCGAAGAACGCGAGGATCGCGATGAGAATACTTGAGTTCCTGACATACGATGAGAATTCGCTCGGACAGATACTGCGCAAGGGAACAAGGCTCGCTGCTAAGGAGCTTGATGAGATACATTCCAGCAGAGTGGCTTCGGCTGGTGTTCGGTTCAGGGATCTCGCTCTCTACACATCGCACGGAAACAACGGAGTGATGGCGCCGAACCAGTACTGGGTGCCTGGGATGTTCCTGCCTATGCCCATAATGGGGAAATACTTCGAGTACTATGAAGCGGATTTCATATCGCCGTATGATCTTGGGAAGAAATCGCGGGAGAGGATGATAAAAGAGCTCTACTCTGATAATACTGGAATATGCAGGTTCCACAGGAAGTGGGTGGAGGCCATAATCCAGGATGTTGTCAATCAGGTACACGGAACGAATATCGATTACTATGCGCATCATAAGAGGATTGTCGATAAGATATTCGCGAAATTCAATGAGCCAGTATTCTGGGAGACAGAGCGGGTGGTCGATGTCATATTCAAGTATCTTGAGAAGATAGAGAAGGATGAGCCGGCGAAACCTGAGCTTGATGAAGCGAAGAAGGCGAAGCCTGAAGGCACAGTGCATTATTGGGTAGAGAAGTTCCGCGAGGATAAGTGGAAAGCTGCCCGGGCCTATTGGGAGACCGCGCTTGCGGGGATAGGGGAAGGGTAATTGTTATCCAGATTTCTCACTTTGTAGTAACTAAAATAGAAAAGCTTAAATAAGTCCTTCTCTTGATTCCATTCCATACACACAAAAATACAAAGAACACGAATGGGCAAAAATGCTTCGCGCCATTGACAAAGTCTTGGTTTCCCGACGAGCCAGGATACGAAACAACTTAAGTACATTTATTTATGATGAATTCTTTAGAAAGGCGGAATAGGCTTATTTTCGCGGAATAAGGTTGATTCGGGGAGAATTATGTTGAATCATGATTAATTTTCGAGAAGAAAACCTCATCCAAGAAGGGCAGCATCGAAAGGATTAAATGTTAAGAGGAAAAAAGAAAAAATCGCGAGAATTACTGCAAGCAACATAAACAAGACACCTCTCTTCACATCTTTCTTGACAAATCTTTCAACAGAATAAACAAAGAGCAAAAATGTTCCAAAAAGAAATATACCTGAGCGTATGGACAATACAATGGATTCAGCAAAATAATCTGAATTAAAACTCAAGAGAAGGGAAATTGTGAAGGAAATTATAAAAGATACGAGTCCGAGAATAAACCAAAGTGATTTTCTCATTAAATGAATTCTGGTTTTCTGGCTTTAAAAAACTTTCTTTTAAACGGTGGCGCCTAGAAAACCAAGTCTTGATGATATGTAAGTAAGTGCAAAAGAAATAAGAGCCAGCAATAAAAAAATCATTGCCTCTTTGATTTTTTTCCCAAATGCATCCTTAATGGCAATAACAATTGTAAAAATAAACATCAACCCGAAAATTAGTAGGAAAAAAAAGTTGGAAATATAGAACCAATATGGTGAAGCAGCAAAGACATTGATATAAAGGAGGATGGTAAAAAAAATCATTGCGAGAACAGTCCAGCCTAGTTTCTTCATATGTTGTTTCTAGATTTTGGGTTTAAAAAACTTTCTCAAATGCAAGCCATATTCTGACAATCGAACAAGTCAGCGCAGGTAATTTTGGATGAAGAAGTGTCTGCTATGGCTGCCTTGCAGAAATCGAGGGAATCTTTCCGTTCGCAAAGAGAATCGCAATCAGCACGTATTTTTTCTGTGAATTCCTTGTTGTTTTTTATAAGATCGATCTTTTCTTTCTTGTCTAAATCGCATTCTTTTTTCAGATACCATTTGTCCTTTACTGCGCAGCCCTCTAGAATAGGTTTGCAGTTTCCTGTAAATATATTTGTCCCGAAACCCACGCTTGGCTCGGACATACAGACGATCTGAACTCCTTGGTTCGACCAAAGAAAAAAACTAGCACGGCTAAAAGAATCAAAAATGAAGAAATAACGAATGCTAATTTTATTTTTTTCATAGCCACATCTCAAATCTTGTATTTAAATATGTTGTGTTGCACAATTAATCTTCAACGATTATGATGTATGCTCTTTTTC
>CAYNNM010000041.1:0-7298 GCA_964398575.1 uncultured Methanosarcinales archaeon | reverse complement strand
TGAAATATAGGACAATCAATATCCCTATGATGGTTGCAAGCCCTGCCATCGACCCGAAGAATATTGTGTTGAATGCATCCGCCATTATCTTTCCCTTCTTTCCTCTTCAGGATTATTTGCAGGCCTCTCCGTACAGGGTGTATGAGAAGACACCCACTGTGAATCCGGCGAACGCCGGGCCGATGATATGTATCCATCCGAAGATGCCGAACATCACAAGGTATGCGAGAACGCTGAGGAGGAATGCTGTGAGGTACTTCGCAGTGAATGCTTTTCTGAAGACTTCCTTCAGCTCGAATGCCGCCGAGAATCTTTTCTTGTAGATGAATCTCGCTATCGCCGACGGAGTGATGTATGCGATGAGGAGGAGAAGCATAAGAGCGACAAGAATCGCAGGAAGGAATTCCATTATCTTCGGAAGCATCACATCCCAGTTGGCGATGAGCATCTCAGGATTCTTCCCGTACATAAAGCCGCCGCGAAGCGCCATCCCCGAGAAGAATGACACGACAAGCGAGAATGCCGCGATCAGGAGGAACAAAACCACTGGAAGGGCATATATGATGCTTATCGCGACAGTGAGAAGGCCTTTTGTGAAAAGATCTCCCCAGTCCTTGAACTCAGGGAGCTTTCTCTCCTTGTGCTTCGGAATGAGGTTCAGGATGTAGCCGAGAGAGAATAGGTTCACTATCGGCACGATCGAGAGGAGGACACCTATCGCCAGGTTCTTGAAATCAGAGAATGGCTTTTTTATCGCGAGTTCTATGTTCATTTTGCACCCCTGTTTGAAGTAGTTAAGCGGAAACCTTATTTAAATCTATCTCTCGCAGGCGACCACATTCATCTTGACTGGCTCGCCATCGATTATGACTATTTTGGTCAGCTTGACGATGTTCTCCTTCGGGCATTCGATGGTCGCAAGATTCGATTTCTTCTCGATCACAGTGGCGTTCTTGCAGCAATACACTGCCGTGTCGTTCTCTCCGTCGCTCGAGATCACTTTTCTCGTTCCCTTGGCCTGCTGCGGAAGCGTGCATATGTTCTTTGTGGCTCCGGAGAAGAAAGAGCAGCCATTTACTCCGTCGCAGGTCGCGTCGCAGAGACTGTATGGGTCATCTGTCCTTGTGCAGTCCGAGAGGCATTCTCTTGGCATCTGCATACTGATTGTGGTGTTGTGGCTCAGGTTCCAGTATATCGGGAATCTCTCAAGGACATACGGCGAGAATCCGCTCTTTTTCGCCATTATCGTGATTTCTCTGAAAGGATATCCTGGGGTCATCGAGAGATTGAACCAGGCAGCACCTGTCGAGTTCGTGAGCCTTGAGCCAAGGACGAGTGCTTTATTCTTATCATCAAGCACACTCACATTGACATTGTCCATCAGGCCTCCCGAGATGTTTCTCGCACTGACTCTGAGCGTTGAATTCGCTATCAGCCTCTGGCCATTGTAGCAGATTATCGAGCCGTTTATGATTGGATTGCTCGTCGACCAGCTTCCGTTCGGCGCGCAGTAGTAGGAGCCAGCCTGCTGGCACATATTGCCTGAGTTGCAGGTGTATGCCGACCCTCCTGTGCAGAGTGTTGCGCCCCTGATGAATGTGTCGGTGCTCGACCAGTAAGGCTGCGGGCTGCTTCCTGCAGCGGTGTCGCAGTAATATCCGCTTGAGCCAGCCTGCTGGCACATATTCACAAGAACTCCTTTGCCTGCAGGATTGGTGACTGGAGTGTATCCGCATCCGTATGCCCATCCCCCGTTGCAGTAGTTGTTCGTATTGAATCCTGGGCAGTCGCCAGGGCAGCTTGGGCAGGTCTCGCCATATGCTGACTGGCAGTTGCCGTTTCCGCAGACGCAGGTGTCTCCTGCTGCGATCGAGAAGAGCCTGACGAAGATGTGTGAGTCAAGAGATGCACCAGCATTCCAATATATTCGGCCATAATACGTTCCTGCGGTGTCGCAGCAACCAGCCATTGCCTGGATGCCTGAGAGGGGAAAAGATGGGCTGGAATAAGTTTTACATGGGAAACCTCCGCCAGGTTTGTATATCTCAAAATTATTGACGCTCGTCGCAGTTGGATTAGTAGTGCCTGCGCAATAGCTTGTCGAACCGGTCTGGTCGCAGTATGCTGGATTTCTCAGAACACACTGGCTGCCTGAACAAGCAAGACCATTGCTGCAATGCGAATCAGATGTGCACTGGACGCAAGCGGTTCCCGTCCAATAAGGTGTCGGAGCTAAGCATTGGCATACGCCGCCCGAGCACACTTTGTTCGATAGACAGGATGTCGCAGTACAGACGCACGAGCCCGTGCACGCACCATATGCGCAGACCTGCGTGGTGCAGTATGGCGTCTCTCCGCTGCACTGGCAATTATTGGCTGATGCGATACGCAATGACGCCAGAAAGATTATCACTGCAAAAATAACGAGAATGGTCTTTCTCTTTTGGTTTGTCTTCATCTTCCCAGACATAATTCCTTTTTTTCGATATATAAACCTTTCTTTTTCAAATACACTCAAGAACTGTGCGCTGTCGTCAGCGAGACCCTATGTTCGATGCGCCATTTATTGTTTTAGGTTACACAGCGCATACTATGAAAATCTTGATTGTGCTAATGCTTCTTCTCATTTAATTTCTCTGCACCGCTTTTCACAAAATTTTATAAATGAGGGAGACATAATTGTCACATCAAGCAGGGTTAAGTATAGAAAATGGCTGATTTTTATATCATCACTTTTGAAATTCTGTTGTCCAGTTTATTCCTCTTGTGCTTCATTCATGCTTGGCGAAGAGGCCCTTCGATGGTCTGGCAGCTCTTCGCCAGCACAACTTTCGGGTTGCTTCTGGAATTGGTGACTTTAAAACAGTTGAATCTCTATAGTTATGGTGAGTTCACCCTGATGTTCACTCCTGAACTTCCTTTCGCCATCGGAATGATGTGGGGAGTCATAATCTATAGCGTCAGGCTATTCTCGTCTGCCACGGATCTACCCAGCTGGGCGAAGCCAGCGCTCGATGGATTATTGGCACTCAATATTGATATATTGATGGATGCAATCGCGATCAGGCTCGGATTTTGGGACTGGAAATACGGATTCCAAATGCAGTATTTCGGCGTTCCATATGCGAATTTCTGGGCGTGGTTCTGGGTGGTGTTCATCTTCTCAGCGAGCCTCCCCCGGCTTTTGCCAGGGACAAATCGGTTTATCATATGGCTCGTCCCGGCAGGATCGATCCTGGTAAGCATCCCACTCGTTTTGGCCACTGATTACTTAATAATATTTCTTTCCTCCTATGCTCTGCTTTATATTTTGGCTATTTTTTTCACTCTCGGAGCGGCCTTATTGGTCGTGTTATTCCTATCGCCATCATTTTTGGAGTCCGCAACCGATCCGATAATTTTCATCGTACCTCTCAGCATTTACCTTTATTTTATCATCGCAGGTATTTTTTCAGGGGCGATAGCGCATCCTCCGCTTCTGTCTGTTTTAAGCATCTTGGTTCTTGGCATAGCATTGTATTATTACAAAGGGATAATCCTAAGATGGTTGTCTGAAAAAAAGTACCGGTGATTCTAGATGGGCAGCGCTGAAGAATTTCTTCATTTTCCATTGTTTTAATGCCGACCCGCGGATTTGGCTTAATCCTTCAGCAATAGGTTTATATATTGTCTTGTAGTTGATTCACTATGAATTTCAGAAAAATTCACGCATATATTCGACTCTATAGGATCGATGTTGCCTTGATTTCTTTCCTCTCGTATTCTGCTGGCGGATTCATCGCAGGAGATTATGGTTCGGCCGATATGGCGATCGCGACACTTATCTCGCTCGTATCGTTCAACTTCATATACTCCTTCAATTCGTGGTCTGATTGGAAAATGGATAAGATTAACAAGCCAAAGAGGCCGATTCCTGCAGGAGAGATGAAGCCAAAACACGCATTTTGGTATTCGATGATTCTGCTCACGCTCTCCCTCGTATATCCTTTCTTCTTCACTGATTCGATTCAGGTATTCCTTTTATTTATGCTTCTGCCCATATTTGGGATCCTCTATTCGGCAAGACCGATATACTTGAAAAGAAAAGCTGCCTTCGCGGTGCCGATTGTGACTCTGATGTATCTTATCCCATTTATTCTGGGTTACATACTGAACACTGGCGAAATTTCATCCGATTTCATCTATTTTTCAGTTGCGCTGTTCATCTATGGATTGAGCATCATCCCCTTGAAAGACATTGAAGATGAAAAAGGAGACATGCGTTTCGGTTCACAGAACTGGTCTTCTTGGCTCGGAAAAAGAAGACTCGCTTTCCTATCGATTGGAGGTCTTCTCACGGGATTGATTTTTTCCGCCTTTGCAGGATTTTCATCATTGTTCCTGAATATATTCCTCATCTCATTCTTCTCAGGCTCAATGGCTATAGTGATTTTTTTCCAGATCAGGCACAAATCGATAAAGAGGTTATATCGCTCGATACTCTTTTTTTTGGTCGTTTCAGGCCTTGTGTTTTTCGCAAGCATGATGCTGAAAATGTCTGAATCCATATTTTTCGGAGGGGCAATATGAGACCTCAAGACAGGAAATTCTATCTTATCGTTCTTCTCCTTCTCGTGAGCGCATTGTCGAGGAATCTGCTTGAGATGCTTGGCTTATTCACGAAAAGCGACAATTATTGCTGCTATATGCCGGAACTCTCAAGCTTCCTGAATACATTCTCATACACATTCCTGCTCGTATTTTTCACTGCCTTCCTCCTCCATCTTTGGCTTTCAGGGTCAAGAAAACAGCTTCGTTCACTGATATCTTATTCTGCTTGGTTCATGCTGCCTTTATTCGTCATGATACCTCTTCTGAACCTCGTATTCAACTATCATTGGCTGAAGCTCCCCATCTGGTACAAGAATCCCATCCTGATATATGATTTCTACGCATCGGTCGGTGTGCTTGTCGCTTTTCTAGTCATCCTGACGATTTTTCCCCTCGGTGTGAAAAGAATCTACGGGAATCCTTTAAATGAGATCATGGCCAAGATCTTCGCGCTATTCCTGTTCATCTTGCTCTGGGTATACCAATTCGGACTGTGGCTGGCAGACACAATGCTTCCTTTGGGAGAGGGATTCACTACATTCATGAACATATATTCCTGGACTTTTTTGCTGCCAGTAATTGTCACCTTCCCATATTTCATAAAGCGATATTTTCCGAAGAACGAGGAGATGGGCGGAAGAATCGTCTTTTTCGGGATTCTGTCCGTTTTTCTTTCCCTGACTCTATATTATCTTTTCAAAGCAATATGATTGCCGCGATGGCCAGAATATAGATGAAGAAGACTGAAAAAAGATACTTCTCATCCGGTTTTTTCATGAAGAAAAGGATTGAGAAGCACACCGCGCCGGCTATCGCAGACGGGACAATGAATTCATTGAACCCTGCGATGAGAGGTAGCAATATATATCCTGAGAAAAGCAGGATTCCCGCGAGTTTTCTCGCTCTCTCAATCCCGAGCAGAGTCACAAAAGACCTGACTTTCTGCTTTTTGTCAGCTTCATAATCCTTCAGGTCTTTTACCGAGGAGCCGAGGAATACGAAGATCGCGAGAGCAAGGTATATTCTATATGCGCTGCCGGAGATTATCGGGTCAGACAAGGATGAGAGGTATCCTATGAGGAATGGCGCAGTCCTCACTGGAGAGAGCACAAGGTCAGCATACATTCTTTTTTTCAAGTGGATCGGCGGAAAGCTATAGATGTAAGAGACTGCGGCGATGACAGATGAGATGAGGAAAATCCGGAAACTGAGCGAGAGGGAGAGGAGGAGGGAGAATGCGAGGAATATGAGCGATAGCCTCTTGAATTCATCCGCAGTGAATATTCTCTTCGGCAGGGGCCTTTTCTTGTTGCTTATCAAGTCAAACCTATAGTCGGAGATGTCATTGATAAGCAGAGCATATATCCAGAGAAATGATACGATGAGCGCGCCGATGATGAAATTCCAGGTGTGGAATTCTCCTGACAGAAACGAGCCGAATGCGAAGAATATGAGGAACACCGCCATTCTCTCAGGCCGTATGTTCTTCAGGAAAGGCATCGCTCTCTCTCTCTTTCCATAGAACCAGATGAAAATCGATGCTGAGAAAGAGAGGAGAACATTCAATGACGCGAAGAAGCTTATGGCATATGTGCTTCCGACATCAAATATCGCATTCGGATTTGTATCGTTCGCGGAAATGAGGACTGGCTGCGCGCCGAAAAAAATACCTATGAAGAGATAAAATATGATTGCGTGGCTGATCGACTTCGCAAGCTTTCCTTCTTTCGCGTAAAAATATATCATTAAGAATACAAAGACTAAGAATATCTCGAGCGCAAATCCTTTCGACATCCCCGAGAACCAAAGGAATGTGAAGAGGTCGAACACTATTTCGTCCCAACTGCCCCAGACGAAGCCGACACCTTCCACTGTATTGAAAAACAGTTTTGTGATGACGGGAAGCAATATCAGCGGATAGAAAACAGAGAATGTCCTCGCAGTCTTAAGGAAGCTGGTTTTCGTGAAGAGAGATGCGATAATCACTGAGAATGACGTGGCTGCGAGGAACCATGAGGTGAGGAAGAGAAACTCATAGACTGCCATTTGCGGCTCGGACGAATTTATCCGGTCTACGAAGATTATCCTCAATACGACCAGGGCAAAGATCGCAGGGATGATGTGGCGATAACCCAGCTTCAGCTCCTCAGTTTTCTCAAGAAATCTCCTGATTTTCCCGAACATCTGCTGTTTCTCGAGGCGTGTGTTTTTATTTCTATCGTTTTGAAGTCTGTTCAGTTATTTTATTTTCAATATTGAAAATAAAAAGAGAAAAAAAGAGGCGCAAAAATCGCGCCTCGTAAAGAAAGTAGCGGATGCTACTGTTTCGTCGCGGTGAAGTTGAACGGTGTTGTCGAATAGCAGAAGGGGTCGCTCAATACTGGATTCGAGGTGTATGTCCCCTCAATCCATCCAGCATTGTTCAGCACTGCCGTGACGCTTGATGTTATCTCGCCACAAGTGGGAATGTCGCTCGTGATTGTCAAAAGGACTGTCCGGTCCAGATAAATATTGCCGCTTATCGTTGTTGTCGCAGCCCCATAGGGATGCTGGATGGTCCCTGTGCCGCTCACTGTGTTCGGATCATTTTCCGATCTTACCTGTGCAAGAGTCATCGTGCCTGCCACGCCGTGGAAGGATACATTCCAGTCGCCAGATATGTCGGAAGGCATGTTCGCCTTTTCCGCTGACCAGACCCAGGTCTTACT
>CAYNNM010000040.1:0-7511 GCA_964398575.1 uncultured Methanosarcinales archaeon | reverse complement strand
GGTCTTTTTCTTTGTGAAGGCTTCGACCTGTATGAAAGGATTCAATCCGAGAGTGCAGACTCGGCTCATGAAGAGATGCGTCTTTTGCAATCGGAGCTTTGCCGTGCACAACAACATCGTGCAGCGGATAGAGGGAAGAAAGCTGCAGAATGAAAGGAAGAGATTGCTGATGGTGACATACTGATGTTGATTAGCAAGATTTAAATATAAGTTATACTTTTTAGTTATACTAATTATACTAAAAAGTGATACAAATGATAACAACTAAAGTGAAGGAATGGGGAAACTCGATAGGCGTGATAATACCCAAAGACGCTGCGGAGCGGCTCAACATAAAGCCAGGAGACGAGATAAGTATGGAGATAGAGAAGAAAGGAAATGCGCTAAAGGAAATATTCGGAACCGGCCGATACAAAAAAACAACTGAAGAGCTGCTGAATGAAACAAGAAAGAATGAAAGCAAATACTGGTGAAAATATGCTCTGTCTCGACACCTATGCCCTCTCTGAAATACACAGGGGAAACGCTAGGTTCGATTTCCTTTTCGAGGAAGACTATGTCGTGACCAATCTCACCTTGGTGGAATTTTATGGAATAATACTGCGGGAGCACAATGTCGCGACTGCAGACTATGTAACTAGAAAATTCGAGGGTGCGATGAAGAAAGTTCCATTCGATATCCTTAAAAAAGCAGCGATATTTCGAAACAGCAACAAAGACAAGAATATCTCTTTTTTCGACGCGCAAGGATATATATTCGCGATGGAGAATGGCCATAAGTTCGTCACAGGCGATGCGGCGTTCAAGAGAATGAAAGGAGTGCTGTTCGTGAAATAACGAAAATTCGCCATACGAAATAATGCTCACCTATATTCGGCCTGAAGGCCGAAGCATTACAGCTCGCATTTTACATGGCGAATTTTCGGGATCGCATGCACAAAAATCACTGATTTTTGGCACGCTGAAAACCTCTGGTTTTCATCGAATCGGCGCGATCCTGATATTTTCGGCATGCATCCTTGAAAAACAAAGCATGCGCCGATTTGCGATAAAATGGATCTTAACACGACATCAATGATAGTCTTTCTCATCATCCTCTTCATAGGCTATCTAATCGGCACATTTGTCGCGAACAGGAGATGGCAGGATGATGTGCCGAATATCCGAAGCGATGCTGTGAGAAAATCAAGAAGCGTCCTTACAGGCCAGTTCTCAGAGCATCTCGCGCCGTATCTGCCAGGATTCAATCACAGCCCGACAGAAGCCAGATTCATAGGAAAACCTGTCGATTTCATCGTATTCAAGGGACTCGATGGGAAAGATCCGCAAGAGGTCGTCTTTGTCGAGGTCAAAAGCGGCAAAGCCAGTTTAAGCCCGGTCGAGAGCAGGCTGAAGAGGATCATCGATGAGAAGAAGGTGAGATGGGAGGAGTACAGGGTTCCGGACCAGAAAGCTTAAATTCTTGGGCATATTCCCTTTTTTATGGGAGTAGACACGAAAGACCTGACTCTTGATGAAATCCTGGCCAGTCATAAGGATAATCTGATATTGGAGATCAAGAGAATGGAAAGGGTCCTATCATATCTTGAGAGAGCGCAGGGTCTTGGAAATCCGCTGATCAAGGAAGAAGTGATAAAAGAATATGAGCGATTAAAAGAGGACATTAGGAAATACCTTTAACAACATTTTTAAACCCATTCTTTCCCTATTCTGAAGATGAGATACTCCGATACAGAGATACAGCATCTTCTTATCGCGTGGCTCGCGATAAGCCTCGCATTCGCGATAGCGCAGACCGGTCTTTCAGATCTCCAAGGATTCATCACCGCGATAATATTCTCCGGGATAACTGTTGGGATAGGATTCATAGCGCACGAGCTCGCTCATAAGTATCTTGCGCAAAGATACGGCGCGTACGCCGAGTTCCGTGCGGATTTCTCGATGCTCGCCTTCGCTGTCCTCATCTCATTCACCGGATTCATCTTCGCGGCTCCCGGAGCAGTAATGATATCGGGGCATCTCTCGCGAAACAATTACGGGAAGATATCCGCAGCAGGGCCTGCGACAAATTTCGTTGTGGCTCTGGCATTCGGAGCGATATACATCCTCTCAGACAGCATCCTGCAGTCAATAGCGTCCTACGGATTCCTGATAAACTCCTGGCTCGGCCTCTTCAATCTCATCCCGTTCGGCAATTTCGACGGCATAAAGATATTCCGGTGGAGCAAGGCAGCTTATTTCTCTCTTGTGGCGATAGGGTTCGCGATGGTCGGAGTTAGCTTGATGATCTAGCCTGTAGTCGGTAGCCAGCAGTCTTTAGTTTGTTGCGATAGGCTGGAGAAGATAATCTACGCACAATCTTAAGCGAGGGAGAACCAGATGGCGGGAAAAGTTTAAATAAATCACAGGAATCTTTCTCCCATGAGAATAATCTCGGATCTCCACATCCATTCCCGCTACAGCAGGGCCTGCGGAAAAGACATCAGCATAGAGAATCTCGAGAAGTACGCCCGCATCAAGGGACTCAATCTCCTCGGAACAGGGGATTTCACGCATCCGCAATGGATAGAAGAGCTGAAATCGAAGCTCACAGAGGATGAGAACGGCATTCTCTGGACAAAGACAAAGTTCCCATTCATCTGGCAGACTGAGATATCTTTGATGTACACAGAAGGCGGAAGGGGAAGAAGAGTCCACTTCGTCATCTTCGCTCCGAATGGCGAGGTGGCATCGCAGATAACTGATTTTCTGAAGAGAAAGGGGCGCGTCGACTACGACGGAAGGCCTATCTTCGGCTTCTCTGCAAAGGAGCTTGTCGATTCGCTCGTCAAAGGCATCTCGGAGAAGATAATCATCATCCCAGCCCACATCTGGACTCCATATTTCGGCATCCTCGGCTCGAAATCAGGATTCGATTCCATCGAAGAGGCATTCGGCGAGCGGAGCAAGTGCATCTATGCCATCGAGACAGGGATGTCATCTGATCCTGCGATGAATTGGAGATTATCGTCGCTCGATAAGTATTCGATCCTCTCGTTCTCAGATATGCACTCTTACTGGCCCTGGAGGATGGGGCGCGAAGCGACAGTATTCGAGATGGATGAGCTTACCTACGACAACCTCTTCGAAGCGATAAAGAACCAAAGAATAGTATCGACAATAGAGACTGACCCTGGCTACGGCAAGTACCATTTCGATGGACATATGAAATGCGGAGTCTCGCTCTCGCCTTGCGAGACAAAGAGACAGAAAGGGATCTGTCCTGTCTGCAAAAGGCCGCTCACTATCGGCGTCATGAATCGGGTCGAGGAGCTCGCTGATCGGGAAGAGGGATTCTCCGACGGGAAAAGACCAGGATTCGCATCGCTCATCCCCCTCTCTGAAGTGATATCAGGCATCATAAGGAGTCCTGTCGCGGGAAAGAAAGTGAGTTTTGAGCACGAACGGCTCATCTCACGCTTCGGAAATGAGATCGATGTCCTCTTGAACGCGAAAGAGGGAGATATCGCATCTGTCTCCGGAAAAGAGCTCGCTCGCGCGATAATCGACAATAGGGAGATGAGGATAAAAATAGTGCCTGGCTACGATGGAGAGTACGGAAAGCCGATATTCTCCGACGAGGATCTGAAAAGACCTGCGAGAAAAAATCCCGAGCCGAAAAAACAGGGGAAGGATCTCACAGATTTCTTCAAGTGATGTCTCGATTCACCACACAGTGAATAAATGCTGTTTTCACCGAAAAAACAAACATCTTGCCGATTCTTTGGAAAAATGGGTGAAGAGGTTGAAAAGGGAAATTTTTCTGATTCTCCGACGGAAAAATTCGGATCGCGAAGCGAGAGAGCGGAATTCTTTGGAATTCTCAAGGAATCGCGCTGAAAATTCTGAAAAAATTTCTCGACGAGAAATTTTCGAAAAAGAAAAGTTTATAAATAAAGATACTAAAGGAATAATCTAAGTGTTTTTCAACACTTGCGAGGTGGATTAAGTGGCTAAGAAAAAGAAAGCAGCTAAGAAGAAGAAGTAATTTCATGCTTTGTCTGCCTGCGATCCAGGCAGACCTTATTTTTATCCGTCGCATTTTTCATTTTTTCTTTTCCTTCATTCTCCGAAGAAAGATTTAAAAACAATATTCGCAGTTGATTCGATAATATGGACTATCTCGATAGCTACAGAAGCCCGATGGATAGGGAATACAGTGAACCGCTCTCTGACGCTGAGAGAGCCCCGCTGATACCGATGGGGGCGATAGGGATCTCGGCTGCGCCGATGCGCGACCAGCTCCAGGAATTAAAGACAAGGATATTTCAGGGAGCCTCGAAAGTCGAGCTTGGCTTTATGGGGCAGGGCAAGGGAAGTATGCAGGGAGGAAATACCACTCCAGAGATGTATGGTGTTGACCAGAAGCGCGCGATAAGGGAGCTTGCTGAGCTGAACAAGATAGAGCTGACGACTCACGCCACTCCGAATCACGGCTCGCTTGCGGGAGCGACCCAGGAAGGCTTCTCGGATGAAGCGAGAAGAAGGTCCCTCTCCGAGATACAGAGAACCATCGATTTCGCTGCAGAGGTCGCACGCGGAGGCCCTGTTGTCATCCACACAGGAGAGTGGGCAAGGCCGATAAGCGAGCTATCGAGGAATCTTAAGGATGAGAGGTTCGAGGAATACAATTTCAATGATTTCGGGGGGAAGAAGGGGAGCGAATCCGGGCCGATATACTTCGCGGACGAGGAGAGCGGAAAGATAACTGCGCTAAGGAGAGATATCGAGCTCCATCTTCCGAATATCGATGAGGAAGCGACAAAGAAGCACGGCTTTGAGGTATACAAGAGAAAGGAGACTGGCGAGATAGATGTAGTCAAGAAGAAATACGATGATATTGTCAATGATATGAAGAGGAAATACAGGTACGATGAGAAGAAGGGCATCTTCTATGACAAGGATAAGGATGGCAATGAGGTACTGAAGACCCCTGAGCAGATGGTCCTTAAGGACTTCTATCTCTCTGAATACAACAAGGCCCACGCCGAGAGCCTTTACCATCTCGATGAGCTCGAGAAAGACCTCAAGATAATCGATCGGCTAAAGGAGCAATTGAAGCACCAGAAGGAGATCGACGCGACTATCCCGAAAGAGAATCTTGAGGATTACAAGGAGGCTGTCACTGACAGGTATGGCCGAAGCACAGGGGAGAAGCTCCTTCCGCACGAGAAACTCGAGCGGGAGATAAAGGATCGGGAGAGGACAATACAATTCGTCCAGGAAAGAAGCTCGGCCCACACCCAGCAGGCAGAGAATATCAGGGAGAATATGGATAAATTCAAGCCGATAGAGGATGTCGGGCTGAAAAAGACCGCGCAGACTGTCGCGATGGCAGCAATGCACGCTCTTGATAAGGAGAAGGAGATGAAGCTTCCGCGCCCGCTCTATGTCGCCCCGGAGAATGTGTTCCCTGAGCAGTACGGGGCGCACCCGCAGGAGCTGAAGAAGATAATCCAGGAATCCAGAAAAGCGATGGAGGGGTACCTTATCAGCCACAGGAAGATGGGAAAAGAGGATGCCATAAAGACTGCGGAGAGCCATATCAAGGCGACATTCGACATAGGGCACGCGAACACCTGGAAGAAATACTTCAAGGGAAGCGAGAAGGAGTTCAAGGATTGGCTCCTTGGCGAAGTCGACGATCTTATGAAGAACAAGATAATCGGCCACGTGCACATATCCGATAATTTCGGATACGAGGATGAGCACGTGACACCTGGGCAGGGCAATGTGCCCCTCCAGGAATTCATAAAGAGGATAAAGAACGACAAATCGATAAGTGTCAATGTCGAGTCAGCGCATCAGGATTTCGAGTCGATGATGGGCGCGTGGAGGGTCTTTGGGAATCCGATAAGCGGGGCAGCCGGAGGGAGAGGGGACCGATGGCTCAATATCGAGAACTCGTATTTCGGGAGCACAAGGACGCCGAAATTCATCTATGGCGAATACGCCCCGAGCGAAGATTTCCGGGGAAGCCCTTTCTGGTCAGGCCTTCCGCTCGAATAGATTCGAATCATTTATAAATCCGTTCTCTGGATAGAGGATATGCTAGACATCCTCCTCTCTTTCCTCGCGCTTCTTATCGGGATGATACTGATAGATTGGGGGTCGGATTACTCTGCGGCATCGCTCTCAGCTGTAGCGAGAAGGCTTGGCACGACAAGGATCGCGGTCGGGCTTGTTCTTGTCTCAGCCATAGTGAGCCTGCCTGAAGTCCTTGTCGTGATATACACGAAATTCGCAGGCTACACGAATATCGGCCTCGGAGTGATCATAGGCTCGATAGCTGCGAACATAGGCTTGATGGCTGGACTGATAGCGATGTTTCGGCCGCTTAAGACAAGCAGCATATCCATATTCCGGGATGGGATATTCGCGCTATTTGTCGCGATAATCGTCCTTGTGCTCGGATTCGATATGGAGATATCCCGCGGGGACGGAATAGTCCTCATCCTGATGTTCATACCCTATCTTCTCAATGTCTGGGGCCAGGAGCGCCTCCGGAAAGAGACAGAGAAGGCAGAAGAGCTCCACGAAGTCGAGCTTGAGCTTCGCGCGATAGGGCTGACATTCGGCAAGATGAAGAAAGGCATATTCTCATTCATCATAGGGATGGGTATCCTTCTTGTCGGATCATATGTCTTCTCTGAATCATTGATAGGCCTTGCCAGGCACTCGAACCTCTCTGAGCTTGTGATCGGGCTGGTCTTTGGAGCCATAGGAACGACCATCCCGAATTTCGCATCCGCCTTCAAGGCCAGATTCGAGGAGTACGAAGGTGTCGCGATATCAGAGACTCTCGGCGCGAATGTATTCACCCTCCTTGTGACTCTCGGCGTGATGGGGATTCTCGGAGTCGTCGAGATAGGGAGGAACTGGCTCATATTCGGCCTTCCTGTGGTGATACTGATGAGCGCGCTTCTGCTCATATTCATGGGCTCGAAGAACACGATAAGCCGCAAGGAAGGAAGCATCCTCTTCTTCATATACTTGCTGTTCATAGCGATACAGCTCCTCATAAACTGAGAAAGATGGCAGACCTCGACAAGATACTGAAGGCGATAGAGAAGGAGATCGAGGGACTGAAGAAACTCCCTCCTGAAGAAAGACTGAGGAAGCTTGAGGAGCTTGAGCGGGCCCGCGAGAAGGAGATAGAGCGGGCGAAGACGATGAAGGAGGAGAGCATTGTCGAGCTCTCGAGGAAAGAGAGGGAAGACCGCGAGAAGGAAGAAGAGGAAGTCAGGGAAGAGGAGAGAAAGGATGAGGGGAGAAGAATAGAGGCCGCATCATTAGAGGATGAGCTTTCTCTCGAGCAGGCGAGAAAGGAGAGCGAAGAGAGAAAGGCGAAGGAAGCAGCCTCATCGCAGAATATCTATAAGGCAATCACGACCGATTTCTACACTGGCCTCGCCAATCTACGCAACAAGGCTGCGAGCGGAGCGGAGCTTAGCGAAGATGAGCTCTCGCGC
>CAYNNM010000039.1:0-7574 GCA_964398575.1 uncultured Methanosarcinales archaeon | reverse complement strand
CGACTACACAGAGAACGGCGAATTTTTTGTCAAGAAGATGTGAATCTGGGGGGAACGATGGAGCTTCGGAAAGACTACGTACTGGACCAATGGGTGATAATCTCTGCAGGGCGGGGCAAAAGGCCGCACGAGTTCAAGAAAGAGGAGAAGGAGAGCGTAGGGGTCTGCTACTTCTGCCCGGGTAACGAGTCGCTGACGCCTCCTGAGATAACAAGGGTCGAGAAGGACGGCAGATGGAAGATAAGGGTTTTCCCGAACAAGTTCGCCGCTGTCGAGAAGGCGGGGGACCCGACTGTCAAGACGCATAACAAATACTACACATTCACCGACGCGTGGGGGAGCCACGAGGTCATCGTCGACACTCCTGATCACAAGAAGAACATGTCGAATCTCTCTGTCGATGAGATAAAGGATGTCTTGAAGCTCTATTCAGGGAGGATAACTGAACTCGAGAGGGACCCGAACATAAAGTACGTCTCGGTGTTCAAGAACCACGGGAAAGAGGCAGGGGCATCGATCGTGCACTCGCACACGCAGATAATATCATTGAATATCATCCCGCCTCACGTCTACGACGAGGATCACGGCTGCAGGAAGTGCGAAGGCTGCCCGTACTGCGAAGTTATCGAGAACGAGAAGAAATCCCATAGAAGATGCTTCGAGAACAACACATTCGTCGCCTTCACGCCGTACGCATCGAGATTCCACTATGAGCTCTGGATCTTCCCGAAAAGGCATTTCCGGAGGATGGATGACATGATGGATGAGGAGTTCGCTGATCTCGCATCGGTGCTCAAGCAGGCTCTCGAGAGGCTCGACACCATAAACGCCCCTTACAATCTTCTCGTGCACTACTCGCCGAAGGATGGGAATCTTCATTTCCACATCGAGATCGCGCCTCGCCTCGCCACCTGGGCAGGTTTCGAGTTCGAGGACAACATCACGATAAACTCAGTCAGCCCGGAGGACGCTGCGAAATTCTACAGAGGAGAGGAATAGATGGGGATATTTCACGCATATGATGTTCGCGGGATCTATCCTGACGAGCTTGATGAGAAGGCATTCTATGAGATCGGCCTCCGGATGAAGAGGTTCGGGGTCGGAAAGATCGCTGTCGGCCGCGACGGAAGGACATCCTCCCCGAAGCTCTCGGAATCGCTGAAGGAGGGGCTTCTTGACGCAGGCGTCGATGTCATCGATCTTGACACAGTCACATCGCCGCTTCTCTCTTACTTCTCTGCGAAAAACTCTGTCTTCGGCGCGATGATAACAGCTTCCCACAATCCCAAGGAATACAATGGCGTGAAATTCGTCGATGAGAGGGGCGTTCAGGTGAGCTACGACGACGGATTGAAGCGGCTCGAGGCCCTGATGAAGAAAAAGGCCGCTAAGGCGAAGAAGAGAGGAAGCTATGTCGAGGGGACAGTGATGCAGAACTACTCCGCGAGACTGAAGGAGATATTCGGAGATAGGCTGAAGAGGAAAGTGAGGATCGTTCTCGACTGCTCGAATGGCGTAGGATCGCTTCCCCTGCCGATACTCTCATCGCTCAATGTCGAATATATGGCGATAAACGACACGATAGATGGCAATTTCCCAGGCCATCCGTGCGACCAGACGAAGAAGGAGAATCTCGCACAGCTACAGAAAGCGGTCCTCGAGAACAAGGCGGATCTTGGTGCGATGTTCGATGGCGATGCCGATCGGTGCGCTTTTGTCGATGAGAAAGGAGATATCGTGCGGATGGATACAGCATTCCTCCTGCTCTCGCTTAACGAGCTCTCCGAGCGGAAAGGGACTGTTCTTTTCGATCTTCGGTTCGGGAGGGCGGTTCGCGAGGAGATAGAGAAGGCTGGCGGGATCCCTAAAGTGATGCGTGTCGGAAACCCGTTCTACAAGAAGGCGCTTCTCTCAGGGAAGGATGCCATCCTCGCAGGCGAGCTCTCAGGGCACATAATGTACAAGGAGCACTACGGGATAGATGACCCATTCTTCGCGACACTCAAGATGGCGGAGATACTCTCGAAATCCGAATCGCACCTCTCGGAGATGGTGAAATGCTACGAGAGATACGCGACAAGCGGAGAGATCTCCTTCCGCGTCAAGGACGATGCCGCGAAGAGAAGGATACTCAAGCGCGTCGAGGAAGAATACAGGAAGATGAAGAAGCAGAGGATAGATGGCATAAGCATCATCGCGAAGGACTGGTGGATGAACATTCGGGCGTCTAACACAGAGCCGGTGCTTCGCCTCATCATCGAAGGGATATCGAAAGAGGTTGTCGAGTCTCAGAGAAAGGTGATTGAGCTTCTCGCAAGAAGCGGCGAAAAATGAAGATAAAATATAGTTTCCATGGAAGAGAGCAGGAAAGGGATCTTTTCGCGAATATTCTTCTCACTAACCGGGCCGGCTCTTTCTTCAGCTACACCGACGCGCCTTTCTCAAAATACAGCGGGCTCTTCTTCAACGAAGGGATGGATGTGATAAAGAGTGTCGAGGCGATCCGCCTGCACCCCTACACTGCCGCGAAATCACTCACGCACCGGCTTCGCTACTTCGAGGTCGAGAGGGAAACGGGGTATGAGACATTCCTTTTCCCGAAAGAGAGAAACGCCCTTCTCTACGAGCACAGCACAGACCGCAGGATCGAGGTGAACCTCGACTGCCGCAAGGCGTATGACGGGAAGGTATGGGGGAGATACTACGATGTCTTCGTCGAGGATGGCATCATAGTCATCAGGTACGAGAAGAAGACAGACAGGAGAGAGGACCAGTCAGAGAACGAGAGAGAATATGGCATATACACCGCCATAGTCTGCGACAATCCTGATTATGAGCTCATCGACAGATGGTACGAGCAGTTCTACCCCTATGATTTCGAGCGGCAGGACGCTGATCGGCGCGGGATATACCAGGCGATCACGATAAATGCGAAAAGGATAGCTGTGTCATCTTCGAAGGACAAGCATAAGGCGATGAGGGAAGCGAAGGAGGCGTTCGACGGATGGGATAAGGAGAAGAAAGACGCATCCTCCGAGATAGAGAAAGAGAGGGGGAAAAGGATAAAGGATAAGGATATCGATCTTGCGTACCTGTGCTCGATGGATGCCATCGCATCAATGCTTGTGTCCTCGCAGAAGAGAAAAGGAGTATACGCTGGCCTTCCCTGGTTCTTCCAATTCTGGACACGCGACACCGCGCTCTCGATAAAGGCGCTCATCCTTCTCCAGGATTATGCTGCTGCGAAGGAGATCCTCCTTGGGTATCTCGATAGGATAAGGGACGATGGCTGGATAGAGAACCGCCATCCGCACGCGGATCTTGATTCTGCCGACGCTGTCGGGCTCGTGTTCTTCCGTCTTGGGGAGCTCATCGGCATCCTCGATGAGAGGAAGATGCTCGCGAAATACTTCTCCGATGGCGAACTGAAGGGGATAAAGACGAAGCTTGAGCACGCGATCTACGCCATCCTCAAGCACCACACGCAGAATGACTTTGTCGTCAACCGGAGAAAGGAGACCTGGATGGACACTGACTCGCGCGAAGGGGTAAGGGCCGAGATCCAGGCACTGCAGCTCTCCATGTTCTCGCTGCTTGCCCGCCTCGCGAAGAGGGAGAAGGATCGGATCGCCGAGAGCTTCGCTGACCACGGAGAGAAGAGCCTTCTATCGAAGGTGCGAAAGTACATGTACGTGCGCTATCTCCACGACGGGATAAATGACAACACGATCCGGCCCAATGTCTTTCTGGCATACTATTTCTTCCCGGGAATGCTCTTAAAATCGCAGTGGGAAAGGACTTTCGACCACGCGCTCCTTGAGCTCTTCCTGCCCTGGGGAGGCCTCACTACGATAGATAAGAACCATCCTGAGTTCCAGAAAAGGCACACCGGGATGAATGATCGAAGCTACCACAAAGGGGATTCCTGGTTCTTCGTGAACAATATCGCCGCCATCGCAATGTATCGGCTCGATAAGGATAAGTACAAGAAGTACATCGATAAGATACTCGAGGCAAGCACCGGCGAGATACTGCAGAGAGGAGTCTTGGGCTACCACGCAGAGCTCTCGAGCGCAGAATTCCTCGATTCCCGCGGCTGCCTGGCGCAGTCCTGGAGCAGCGCGACATATGTCGAGCTGGTGAGAGAGGTTTTGAGGGATTAGTGCTTTTTTATTTCTCTTGATATTTTTCCGACCACACCCACTAGGTTGTTTTTTATCTCGTGTTCCCAGAATCGCATCACTTTCCATCCTTCCTCATTCAATGCAGAATTTACTTTTCTATCTCTTTTCCTATTCGTGAGTATCTTGCTTTTCCAGAACTCGTTCTTCAGTTTTTTCCTTAACTTACTCCAATCATAACCGTGCCAAAAATCCCCATCAACAAAGATGGCAATTTTCCTCGATGGAAAAACAATGTCCGGTTTCCATTTTATGCGATAATGAATCCTGAACCTGAGTTTTCTTCTCCATAGAGCACTCCTCAGCGCCACTTCAACTCCAGTATTCTCGGATCTTATTCTCGACATTATGTAGCTTCTTTTCTCCTTACTTATTTTCTTGGCCATTTTGGGAAAATCACGACTTAATAAAGTTTAAATACCGAAATAAGTAATATATATTAGTTTAAATGAAAAAGTATATAAAATGCCTGTTCGGCAAGACGACATAGAAAATGAAAAAAGACAGTTATTCGATTCTTGACCTTTTTGCCGGTTGTGGCGGCTTAAGTAAAGGGATGGAAAAGGCAGGTTTCACGGTAATTGCCGCTAATGAATTCTGGGAACCTGCGCAGGAAACATATGTCAGGAATCATCCAGGTACGGCTTTTTTCGGGGGAGACATAACTTCATCAACAACAAAAAAATCCATTCTTGATTTTTTCAAGGGTGACGGGTGTGATGTAATAGTGGGGGGACCTCCTTGTCAAGCATACAGTATGGCTGGATTGAGGGACCCAAACGACCCCCGCGGCAGGCTTTTTGAGGATTATGTGGAGATTGTCGATAAGCTCAGGCCGAAGGTTTTTGTCATGGAGAATGTCAAGGGAAT
The DNA here is from genome assembly GCA_964398575.1 of uncultured Methanosarcinales archaeon. Taxonomy (GTDB): domain Archaea; phylum Nanobdellota; class Nanobdellia; order Woesearchaeales; family CAIVOO01; genus CAYNNM01. Next base: position 2,523 of record CAYNNM010000039.1, on the reverse strand, counting down.
CCTGACGATGAAGCATAACAAGGATGACCTTTCCGAAAGAGAGAAAGGGGATTTCGAGCCATTGAGAAGACTCGAGAAGGAAAGGGCCGAGTTGTTGTTGTTGAGAAAGCAATCGAGAAATAACCCTGAACGATTCAAATTTGGCCATTTCGAGGAAAAAAGACTTGAAGTGGTAAAAAAGGAAATCATTGCCCAGGAGAGAAAAGTCGAGAAGTATCGCGAATTAGTCACTGACCAGATATTGCGTAGGTTCAAGGAAATAGGGTATTCTGTCAAGTTCAAGTTATTGAACGCTGCCAATTATGGTGTTCCGCAGAAGAGGGAAAGAGTCGTCTTCATCGGCACACGATATGATGTTCCGATAATCTTTCCTGAGCCCACGCACTCAAGGGACGGGCAACTCACCTTGAATGGGCGCCTGAGGCCTTGGCTTACCGTCAGGGAAGCAATAGATGACTTGAAGGATAGGAAAGAAGACAGGGATTTCAATCACGTCATCACAAATCACGATACCGAATTCCTGCAGAAATTAAAGAATACGCCAATCGGCGAGAGTGTCTTTGGAGGATATTCCGATGCATTTTTCAGGAATTCACCAGAGGAGCCCGCGAGGACAGTGAAGGAAAATCATGGAGGGGTTCTCGTTCATTATGAAAAAAACAGGGTAATGACTCCAAGGGAACTTGCGAGACTGCAATCTTTCCCCGATGATTTTGTTTTCCTCGGTTCCAAAAGCACAATACTCAAGCAAATAGGGAACGCTGTTCCGCCTGGCTTGGGCGAGGCTGTGGGCAATGCAGTAAGGAAGATACTTGATCGAATAGAAAGGCTTGAATCAAAAAACAACGATATCTCTGGCGAGACATTCGTCAAGATTCCCGTCTACACTCATTCAATGAACACGACTTGAGCAAGAATAGTCAATCCTTCGATGTGGAATTTCATAGGTTTTCCCAGTTTCCTGCACTCTTCTATGATTCTTTTGAGGATTTCTTCTGGCTTGGAAAACCAATCCTCTGCATCATCCAGGATTACATAAAACCTGTTGAGGCCCCAGTCGTTTATCGAGTTTTCTGCCTGCTTCCTCAATCTCTCGGTATCGGCGCCCTCATAGAGGCTTTTCACGAAGTCAAGTGGCCTTTTTCTCGCTTCAGCCATTGTCCAGCCGTTTGGAATCTTGCTGTTTTTCAGGTCATATGGAATTCCATTGAATATGAAGTCTGAAACGCTCTTGTTCCCGACAGAGGGAATCACTTCTGGAATCGACTTGATGATGTGAGTCTCACATAGATCGTGAGTCAGTACCATAAATGCCTCTTGCTTCGATATGGCCAAACCAATCTCAAGATATTCCTTTAGTGAAATATCTCCCTTACAATATAACCTGACTTTCTCCTGAAAGGAAAGATGCAATGTGGAAGGCCTGGCCCCGTGCCAGTTATACCCCTTCAATAGTCCTGATTTCAGGTCAGCGAGATATTTTCCAGATTTAAGAGGGATCCATTTCCTTCTGGAAAATTCAATGACTTCTTCCAATTTTATCACGAACTTCCCTTCCTCGCGAAGCTTTTTTGCAATTTTCTCATAAGAAGCGTTCGCCTTCAACGTTATGTCTTTTTCCGCGAGAAACTCCGTGATTAATTCTTTCGTGATCATAAACCTAAAGAAATATTCAATCAAATCTTCCTTACCTTTCTCGAACATTGACATTCACCCGTTACTTCAGTATTTTCCTGGCTTTTTCGCTAATCTTGTAATACCTGCCCATTCTTGCCCTGGGCGTCACGCATTTGACCAGTCCTTGCTTCTCCAATGCGAGAATTGCCCGGCTGACGGTTGGCCTATGGGTCTTGATTATTTTGGAAAGTTCAGTGGGAGTGTGCGGTTCTTTCAGGTTTTCGAGGACTTTCTGCCTTATCTTTCCCCTTTTCACAAAACTGATTAAATCATACATAGTGTAGCAAATTGGTAGCATTTATTTATAAGAATTGGTAGCAGATGCGTAGCAAAATTTAAATAGTGAGAACTATGTATTTCATTGAGAAATCATCTTACTATGAGAAGAAAAGCGGCAGAGAGATATATGCAGGGCAGGATAACTATGAGCGAGGCAGCAAGGATGGCTGAGCTGACAATATGGGAGATGGAGCAATATCTAGTCGAGCAAGGATATAAGTCAGAATACAGCATAGATGACTTAAGAAGGGAGAGCGGACTGTTTTGAAATCGCTGCCCACCAATGGAGCAGCGCGACATATGTCGAGCTGGTGAGAGAGGTTTTGGGGGATTAAGATTTATCCTCCAACCGTGCCTTCTTCACCCTCATCCTCGCTGCATTCTCGCTCTCTTCGATGATTTCAAATTCATCAATCACGATTCTCTTCTGAAACATCGGGGCATCGAGTACCAGTGACTCGAACTCTCCGCCTTCGCCAGCGACATTTATGCCGTACTTCCTGTTCAGCTCTGAAAGCTTCTCTACATCATCAGGAGTTATCCTTTTTCCAAGCCACTTCCTGTTCA
>CAYNNM010000038.1:0-7670 GCA_964398575.1 uncultured Methanosarcinales archaeon | reverse complement strand
CGGCTTTATCTCGATGGCATCCGTGTTTCTGTCGACTATCCCAAAAGCGAGATTCCCGATTAGAGGGATTCCTGAATTCTTATGGACATAGATCGCCTTGCGGCCAAAAAACCCCGTAAGGCCAGAGAATCCACGGGAAAGAAGCTCATTGAAAGCCGAAGACACATCCTCTTCGCCTTCGAAGAGAATAGCATTCCTCTCCATAGAGAATCTCTCTAACCTTGAAAGCGCGCTTCTCTCGATCGAGAAACGGAAGTACTTGAGGAAGACCGCATCTACAAAATCCCCGTTCTCCGAGAACTCCAGGTCATCATATGAGAATCGCATCCATCTTGGAAAATCGAAGAGATATAAAAACCTTTAGAGCGGATCTAAGCGACTTCGATCAGCAGCTTATTCTTCCCTATCTTGGATATCTGGACTTCCTCATCTCCCTTGAGGTTCATGCTCTTCTCGATGTCGACAGGTATCCGAAGCACTGTCCCGCGCGCGCTTTTGCTGAGCTTCCGATGAAGCTTGAGGGGAGTTCCCCAAAGGCCCAGGCGCTTCGCTATCTCGATCATCTTCTGGCCCTCGCTCTCGTCGATGAATTCATCTCCGCATTTCGCACATCTTCTTCCGTGCGTTATGAAGAAATTCCCATCTATCTCGGACACGATATCCGAAGCGTCGACCAGTTTCCCTTCTCCGCAGACAGGGCATTTACTCTCCACCATCATTACCTTCTGAGCCGCTTATGACAAAGAGCTCGCTTAAGTCCTTATCATAGATGAATATCATCTTTCTTGAGCCTTCTTTCTTCAGCCTATATGCGTTCTTTATCGCATCCCGGAGATCGCGGAAATCCCAGTTCCACTTGCGCATATATTTGAGCGCGAAATGCTTGCTCGCGCTTATTTTGCAGGAATCGATATCGAAATCGCTCATCAACTTATCACTACAATATGTAGTGATAACTCATATATAAGCTTTTCTGCCAAGTGTGCTTTAAGAATCAGGGAAAAATCGGAAGAATCAGAAGAATAAAAAAAAGAAAAAAATCAATCAAAGGCTTACTGTGGCGCTTTTACCGAAATGTCAGCCAAGCTTGTTCCGGAAACAACAACTTCTGTTCCCTTCATGCTCGACTTGTATTTCGCGTAGTCTGCGACAACATTCGTAGCTCTTCTTGTGTCAGCTGCGCTGTAACCTGCTACCAGCATAGCGACCTTGCCGGTCGACTGCTCGTAGAGCTTAACCATTGCCTTACCCTCGGTAAAGCCTGCTGCGCACTGGTCACCAGACTGGCCCATAACTGTCGCTGCGACCTTGTTTGCGCAAGGTCCGCCGACAACGATCAGGTTGTCTGCCTCAACGCTAGTTATCTCAGATGCTAGCCTTGCTGCGCCGACATTGATCTTGTTCAAAGACACAGTCTCGATGTTGCTGCTGACCTCTGCAATCGCTGCGCTTACAGGAGCGATGAAGACGTTAGCTACAACATCCTTCTTGGAGTGCTGCACTGCGATCCACTTCCTGTCCTTGTTGTCGTAGCTGATCTTTGTACCTTTAGGGGTTACAACGGCCTGGACGTCTGAGACCTGGTACTTCTGGTAAGCCGAAGCTGAGACATTGCCTGAGTTAGTTATTGTAGCCAGCGCAACATCCATCTCTAGCTTAGTGCCTTGCCCAGCGCTCCTGACGACCTTTGACAACTGGAATGTCAAAGGCGCTGCCACGAATGTCGACTCACCATCGTCTTTCTCTGTGAAAGCGGTCTTGTTCGCACTCGGTACTATCGCACCTTCGTTCTTCGTCTTCGTTGTCTCGGTTGAAGGACCTGCTGCGTATGTCAGGTTCTTGTTGTCTCCACTCATTGTCAGCTGAATTGTTCCAACTGAACCAAGGTCAATCGACTTTGTGCCACCTTCAGTGTACTCCTTCTCGCTGTAGACCTTGTCGTAAGTGACATCCTTAATGGACATCTTTTTATTGACAATGTCTATCGAGTCGATCTTAAGCACTCTCGCTATACCGCCAGTCGACACTGCGTAAAGCATTGTCTCGACCTGGCCGCCAGCTGAAGTTGTGTTGTAAGACTGACCTGGAAGGAGCAATCTCTGCGTCCTTAGGTTTCCGAGCGACAGGTTCGCGTTCGTTGTGTTCGCAAGTGTGTCGTCGAGGAAGAAAGGTATTACTACCTCTTTTCCTTCGTAGTTCGCAAACTTGAACTCAGCCTTATCGTCAGAGAGTACTTCCATCTTCAGGTCTTCATACTGGTTGTTCGAAAGTCCGCTGAATAGGAACTTCCATTTTCCAAAGACTGGGTCGACGACCTCATCCCCTATACCCATAAAGATCTTGTCCTTAGGTGTGTAGGTTATCGTTAGGCCTCTCCAAGCATTGGTAGCTCCGACATTGGATGTGAAAGTACCGTATGCTGAATCGAGGTTCACGCCGTCAACCTGGATCTTGGATGTCGAACCTCTCAGCTTAAGCTCTTTCGAACCTATGTTGATCTGGCAGATATCCTGGTCCTGGAGCTGCGCGTGGATTGTCTTCGCATCGACAACGCCAACCTGTACACCATTGATTGTGTCAGATGTGCCGACATCGATCCAGACAACATCGCCATCGACAGAGATACCACAGGAGTCACCATTTGTAGTGACATCTATGACCTGAATCTCGTGGCTGACGCCTGCGACAGTCTTTGTTATCTTCTGGTCCTGGACAAGCCAGAGAAGTGTGTCTCCAGCCATCATAGTCATCTCCGAGATGGTGTTATTACTTCCTTGGCCCTGGGTCTTCAAGTCAGTTATTGTGAACTTGGAGCCCTGGATCTCGATTGTCGTATCCTTGAGGTCAGTTACGCCAGTTGTTGTTCCGTTTGCGTAAAGGACATCCGAATCGAACTCGAGCTTGTAGGTGTACATTATGTCTGTCGTCTGGGTGTTGCCGAAGTATATGAACTCAGCAGCATCCTTGTTCGACGGGTAAGGCGAGTTCGGGTAGCCGAACAGGTTGAACTTACCTGAGTCTGCGTTGTTTGTCAGGTAGAGCTTCTGCGTGTATGTCGCAGTGTTCTTGTTCGATCCCTTGGACTCGACGTACTTGCCGTCAGCTAGGACTGTTGGCAGGTCGTCTGCTGTAAGGGCTGTGTCCCTGACATCGTAGAGCTTCTCTCCGTAGTTCAGGTAGCTTCCAGACCTTGCTACTGCAACGCCGTTCGAGATTGTCGGTGTGGCACCAGCGCAGCCAGTGACTGGCTTTGTGGTTCTCATCGCGTACTGGAGGCTAGCTCCAATGTCGACTGCGCCAACAACATCCTCTGCTGCTGCAGTGTTTCCGACGACTATCAGTGCGTCGAATGCGCCATTCTTTACGAACGGTGCAGGGTAGCTGCTTAAATCAGCTGCTGCCATTGCGCTCAGTACTGTAGCTCCCACCATGGTCGCTCCAGCAGCGAAAGCAACGACTTTCTTAACTGCTTTTTTTACTTCCATCTTATCTAAACACCTCCGTGTCTTTATTATCAACCCCCTTGGGACATTGTCCCTAGGAATTGGAAGTTCTTGGCCAGATCTCTCTGGCTGAAATAGCATAATCTATGCTACTCAGTAAGGAAAGACCTCGGATTGATTTATAAAGATTTCGCAAAATACCCTGTATGGAAAAGTGTAATATTGCTTTAGAAGGCCTGTAGTGGCAAAATTCAAGAAAATCAAGAAATCGTCACTAAAGAAGAGAAAAAACAGGGTATGAGGTTTCAAAATACAAAAAATATATATGTTGGAGAATATAAAATTTATATATTCTGTCTGAGAATGGCAAATTCACGGACTTAAAGCTATCCCAAGGGCAACATATTTCCTTAATTTATTTATAAGTCCGCCCACCAAAGATAATGCCCTGGAAAATAATTTATAAACCTTATGAAAGATGGATTCAGAAGTTCCTGAAGGCTCTTTTTTGGGAATATTCCATATAATCGCAGAATCGTATAATATAATATATGGCGTATCAACCCTTCAGGAATTCCTCGATAGGCTGTGTTCCTTCTGCCCCGTTTGGACCTATAAGAAGCGGAGTGAATGACTTGTGCTTTTCCGAAAAATGCCTCAGGCCGGCACTTTCCCTTTCCGGAACATTCAAGGAAGACGTGACATTTATCGCGAGATCGCCAGCGATGAAATCCACCTCCGATCTATTCTCGGACCAATAACTTACCTCAGAATATTCCTGCACTATTCTGATTAGGACCGCATTCTCAAAGGACCTTCCTTGAGAGAAGACTGCATTTGCGGCAGTGATGAGTCCATTGTCAGATGCGTAGAGCTTCGGGAGTTTTGTGACGTCGTGGCGTATCTTGCTTGAGTGCGAGAAATAAGTCACCTCGAAAAAAAGATATGCGTCAATCATATAGCCAATATATGCTGAGAGGGTGTCTTTCGCAAGACCGAATACCTTTGACAGCTTGTTTAGGCTGACTTTTCCGCCCGATGCCCCTGCGAAATATCGCGCGATCTCGAAGAGCTGCTTAGCGTTCCTCGCGCCGTGCCTGCTGATTATATCCTTGTGGATTATGTCTGAGAAATACTGCGATAGAAGCAGAAGTTTCTTCTCTTCAGACTTCTCGAGGACCACTTCAGGAAATCCTCCGAAACGCAGATACTCTGCGAGATCCCTTTCTCTTCCAAAATCAAGAAATTCAGAATATGAGAGAGGCATTATCCGGAAAGAAAGATTTCTTCCGGTGAGCAGTGTCGAAAGCTCCCTCGAGAGCAGGGATGCGTTCGATCCGCTGACTATGAATTTTATGTCTTCAGAAAGATCATACTTTGTGCGCACCCACCGCTCCCACCCCTCTATGCTCTGCACCTCATCCATAAAGAAATACACCTTTTCGGAATTCCCGGTATGCTCCCGATATGCGAGAAGTATTTCGTCGAGAAGATGCGGTTTGAGATCATTCGCCAGGCTGTAGTCCTCAAGGTTCAAATAGAGCATTTGAATCTTTTTGACGCCTCTTTCCAGGAGTGCGAGCATAAGCTGCTTCATAATTGTGGATTTGCCGCTCCGCCTTATTCCTTTGAGGACAAGTATCTCTTTTCTCTCGAGGTACGGCGCGATTGCGTCGATATATCTTCCCCTCTCGATTCCTGCCTCAATATCCCTGTCCCAGGCATTCCATCTTTTGAGTACTTCAATTATTGTTGTTTGATCCATCCAATCATTTATTATTCAACAGTTTATAAAGGTTGCGAATACGCTGGAAACCTTTATAAATAACTATTCGAAAAATGCGAAGCGCTTACAAGCCATTCGTATCGAAAAAAAAGAAGATGCGGAGTGCAGGATTCGAACCTGCGAATGCACTAAGCAAACAGGTGACTTACACCTATGGTGTGATCCACCACAGTTGTGGCCTAAGCTTGGGCGGATTTTAATCCTCTGCCCCATTTGACCACTTTGGTAACTCCGCAAAATTTCTACGAAATTTTGTCGTCCTGCGACGACCTTCGGTCGCCAAGGCCTCCTCGCTTATGCTCGGAGACCTGAATTTACAAAATTGCTGACGCAATTTTGGCTTGACGAACTAGTGAACAGAATTAAACTCCCTTTTAAATACCTTTTTGTTTTTCGATCAATTCCTTCTGGAACTCGAGAGATATCTGTTCAAGTTCGTTGAGCTCTGCGGGGCTGAATCGCGGCTTTAATCTGTCCTCGAATAGTCTCTTGGCCATAGGATGGACGAAATAAGTATCGTGTCTTGGGCTTTGTGTGCACATATATGGCCCTACGACTGCGAGATTCCTACAGGCCTGATAGATTCCGTCCCGAGTCATATCCTTCAATACAGGGAAATCTCCTTTATTCCGAGAGAAGAAATCTTCGAGCGCATCCATGTCTCTCTCGAAAGACAGCTTTTCTTGCGGAATGAAATAGAATATCCCGAGCAACACATCTTCTGGAGTGCGTACAGCGAATAGATCAACCATAAAATAGCGGAATCGAACGAAAATATAAAAAACTACTGGTTTCCCTTGCCGACGACCTTTCTCTTGCCGACCTTCTTCCAGGCGTAGGATCTCAGCTTAGGGGTCTTGCCGTAGCCGCAGGATGAGCACACCTTCTTCTTCGCGTGGTAGCTCTTCTTGCCGCATCGTCTGCACTTTATGTGCAGGATGCCCCTCTTCATCTTTCCTCTGGATGGTGTTCCTTTTGTCATCGGTATCTACCTTCAAGAAACTATGCAGGAGAAATCACTGTTATCGTGTCGCCGCGGATGAATACTGTGCCGATCTTGCGCTTGAGCTCGCCATTCGAGTCTCTCTCCTCGGCATCCTCAAGGACGACATTGATGTGGATGTCGAAAGCGTGCAGGCTTCCGATGTACTGCTTGTTGTTCTTCAGATCTACTATTACTCTCTTGTTCCTTGCCTTGTTCAGGGCATCTAGCGGTCTTGACTGTTCCATTTTTATTCCCCACCTCGAAAAAATCGAATATTTTGTGAGAGAAGCTCCCTATTTATAAAGATTATGGTTTGATGCCGCCGACTCGAAACGAGAGAGAAATGAGCAGGAAATCGAAAAAGAAAATCTATCTTCGTCCGTATCTGCGCTTCTCTTCTTTCAGGAAGAGAGCATATGATATCGAGAAGACTGCTGCCGAAAGCAGCGCGAGAAGGATTCTATGAATCGGCTTTTCCGTTCTTGGAGACTTGCTCTTTCTCCGACGAAGAAACAGAGAGCTGAACAAGAATTTGAAAAAACCGAATCTATCTCGAGGCATCAGCCTGCTTCTCGAGCTCGTTCTTCTTGGAGATGGCGGTCGAGTTAGGCGAGAGGTTGAATGCGTTGATTATCTCGTCAGCGAGCGCCTCTTCCGCGGATTTCTTCTTGCCGAAGGACTTCTGGTACGAGCCCTGGATCATGTACCTTAGCGCGATGTCGACCCTTCGCTGAGGGGCGCACTCGACTGCCTTCGGATACCTCGCTCCGCCGTACTCTATCGAGATGGTCTCCTCTCTCGGAGCCGCGTTCTCGATGGCCTTGACAAGGACCGCTATAGGGTTCTGCCCGGTCCTCTTCTCGATTATCTCGAATGTCCTGATCGCGATATTGTATGCTGTCACTGACTTTCCGGTGTTGTGGCCGGATGAGAGCAGGTGCTTCTTGGATTTATGCCCAGTCACCATCAGCTTGTTTATGAATCTCTCGACGATGAATACCTTCGACTTGTAGAACTTTCTTCCGGCGTAGCGCGCGCCTGACTTTGGCGCGAGCGTCGGAGCGAGAGTTATGCAGTTTTGAAGACCTAAGTCTCCCACAACGATCCCTTCTGTGCTCCATCTGTCGAATGCCTTTATCATCTTACTTCCTCGCCTTCTGCAGTTTTCCTCGGAGAAGCGCATCGAGGCTCTGGTCGTTGACCGCCAGATGCTTGGCCCGGTCCTTCTGGGCTTTTTCGGGATAAACCTCCAGCACCTCCTTGATGAGGGCTTCGGTTTCTTCACGCGTCAATGCAGACATTCGGTTCTCCTTGCACGCCGCCACCAATCCGTGGACAGCGTGTTCGGGTTGTTTGGGTAGCCCTTCTCCCGAAGGAGAAAGGCTGGCTCAATCAGGCAGCAGCGGCGGCGGCTTCGGCCCTTCGACGCATGGCGGCGGACGCGGCAGCAGCTGGC
>CAYNNM010000037.1:0-7693 GCA_964398575.1 uncultured Methanosarcinales archaeon | reverse complement strand
GCGTTATCCATTGATTTCGGATCATATGCCTTCACGGCAGCCCCATTCTTGAGAAGATGGTTTATTATGTCTATCGAGGGAGCAAGACGCATATCGTCTGTGTTCGGCTTGAATGCGAGCCCGAGAACACCTATCACCTTGCGCTCGACACCACCCATCTCTTTCACCATCCGGTGAGCGAAGTTGAGCCGCTGAGTATCATTTATGGCTTCGGTCGCGCGAAGCAGGCTTGGCTCTATTCCGTATGATTCGAAGACCTTGACGAAAGCAGCGACATCTTTTGGGAAACAGAAGCCTCCGTAGCCAAGACCCGGATTCAGGAAATCCTTGCCTATTCTCTTGTCCGCTCCGACAGCATTCATCACTGTCCTGACATCCGCTCCAGTCTCATCGCAGAGCCTCGATATAAGATTGGCATAAGATATCTTCATCGCGAGGAAAGCGTTCGATGAGTGCTTGATGAGCTCAGCATCCTTCACGCTTGTGAAGATTATGTGAGGATTGAGGGGGCGATAGATATCTGTAAGGATGGTTCTTGCGCGCTCGCTATCGGCCCCTATCACTATCCTGTCAGGATTGAAGGAATCATAGACTGCGGAGCCTTCTCTTAAGAATTCCGGATTAGATGCTATGTCGAATTCGACTCCCCGGATATGCCTCTCCATCACGCTCCTGAGCCAATCGCCGGTCTTCACAGGGACTGTGCTCTTCTCCACAATCAGCTTGTACGAAGTCATAGTCTTCGCGATCTCTCGACCGACATTCTCGACATAAGAAAGATCCGGGCTCCCATCTTCCTTCGGAGGGGTGCCGACACAGATGAAGACCGCTTCCGAATCCTTGGCGCCTTTCGCGATATCCTCTGTGAACGAAAGCCTGCCTTGGGAAACATTCGATGCCACAAGACCTTCGAGTCCTGGCTCGTAAATCGGCATCACATTCTCTCTCAGCTTCTCTATCTTGGACTCATCATTATCGATGCAAGTGACATTATGGCCAAGCTCCGCGAAACAGGCCCCTGAGACCAGTCCGACATAGCCAGAACCGACAACTGCGATGTTTTTTCCCATCGAAAGCGAGGTAAAAAAGACATTTATATCTTTTCTGACACCACCACCAAGTAAGTAAATCCATCACGAAATGAGAAATGGATTTTTGCTGAAAAACCTGCATTTCTCAGGATGATTTCCGCTTCCTTTTTCGATTTTAGCTGAGAGGGCTCATCCGGAAAGAACTGCCATTCCTTGCCCATCAATCTGCCCAGAAAGTGGATGAACCTGAAAAAATAGTGGTATGGTGCGTATCTTGGCGGCCAGAAAAGAAGCAATACGCCGTCTTTTTTTAGAACGCGCCTGAACTCAAGAAGTATTTTCTGTATATCATCTTTAGAGAAGTGTTCCATCACTCCAAGATTCCATATTCCATCTATTGAACTATCTGGGAAAGGGAGTTTTCTTATGTCTGCTCGGATTGTCTTTGAAATGAGAGGATTTTTTTTTGCCTCGCTCAGTGCTTCAGAAGATATGTCGACCGCGATGAACTTCCGTTTATGCTTTTTGAGTCTGACAGATGTCTGTGAACTGCCTGAGCCTGCCTCAACAAAAATCCCTTTTTTTGGGAAATATTTCTCGACATAATGCGATAGTCCTCTAGCAAGAATCTGCTTTCGATACGCCGTAAAAACATCCCCTAGGAAGGATTTTTTCTCTGAAGCGGTCTGCCAGTACCTGTCCCACTCTTTTTTTTCATCCATTTTACTCTATGAAATTGATCCGGTTTCCTTTCTTGTAGCAATATGCATTGCAAATGCTTATGGTCCCTATATCCTTGAGAATTTTTTTTCGAAAATCGAGGTATTTTCTACCATTCCAAATCTTGCTGAAATTCTTTTCCTTGAATATGTTTCCGAAAGGATGCTCGAGCGCAGGATCCATGCAGCAGGCAGTTACGACGCCTGTGGAGTTTATGACTGTCTCCTCCCACACATTCGGGCAGAAATTGATCTGCCTTCTTGATTGCCTCTTCGCCTTTCCCGCCACTTTCTTGTACTGATTTTCTTTTGGAAGAAGATGGGCTCCTTTCTCCGAAACGACATTCAAGACTCTGAGCATCAGTTTATCCGCGCCCAGGTTTTGGGATATTTTTCTGATTTTTTCCACATCCCTCTCATTAGTATTCATGATTATGAATTGTATGGAGACAAGAATGTTGTCCTCCCTTTTCATCTCTTTTTTCAACTCCATGAATCTTTGGAGATTTTTCAGGATTATCTCGAATGTTCCGTACTTTCTGTTTTTTTCGTAAGTTTCTTTCGAACCTCCGTCGAAAGACACTATAAGAAAATCCAGTCCCGCTTCGAGAAGCCTCTTTGATGCTTCCTCATCCATCAATATTCCGTTTGTCGAAAGAACAGTGAACACCCTGTATTGTTTTGCTATCTTTATCATTTCATATATGTTCTTATTTATCAGCCCTTCGCCATAATTCCAGAACTTTATCGTGAGCATTGTCGGCCCCAGCTCTTTCATCACTCGGGTGTATTCCTCCAAAGTCATATTTCGGTTATCGAAAGGGGAGTCTTTCTGGATTTTCAGGCACATCGGGCATCGAAGATTGCAGTATGAGCTTGGCTCGATAAAAACAGAGTAGGGCAGACCATACACTTTCGGCGACCTGATCGCTTCCGAAAATTTCACTTTTGCGAAGTTCATGGCTTTTTTCGGATTGAGTATCGCTGCGAGAATCGCACCCTTCACTTTCCACAGCTCTTTCACTGCATAATTCTGGTTTCCGATCCTTACCATTTTCTCTCGAGCAAAGTCAGAAGCCTGAGCTTCAGAAGTTTCAGGAACATACGCAGAGGATCAAAGGGCTTTATCTTCGACTCACCTATATGTGTCCAGCATATAGGTATCTTTTTGAGAGAATACTTTCTTTTTCGAATCTTGTAGAAAATCTCTACATCAAAAATCCAACCGTTGTCGTGAAGCTCTCTGAAAAGGTCGCGTGCTGCTTTCCTTCTGAACCCCTTGAATCCGCAGAGATTGTCATCTACGTCGCTTCTGAAAAGAATCATTGCGAATAGGTTAAAGATGATTTGTGTCAGCTTCCGGTATTTTGACGTGATTATTTTTGATTTTTTATCCCGCCTATTTCCCACAACCACATCATACTTGTCGAGCCACTTGAGCATTGACAATATTTCCTGAGGCATCGTAGACCCATCTGCATCAATGAATACTATTTTCTCACCTTTCGCATCCAATATCCCTTTCCTAACGGCATACCCTTTTCCCTCATTCACCGGATAAGTCATCACCCTCAAATGCTTGTCTCTCCGCTCGAAATGCCTGAGCATCTCAAGAGTACCGTCTTTCGAACCATCATCAACCACTATGATCTCGTATTTTCCGGTGAGCTTCCTTTTGCAGAAATCAGAAAGTGCTGACATAAATCTGCCTATCCGTCTCTCTTCGTTGTATGCGGGCACAATTATCGAAACATCCATTCTCTGGGTTTGGAAAGATTGAAATTTATAAATTAATCGATTTTTAGTGCCTTTTCAAAAGAATGAAAAGAGAAATAGCAATCGCGAAAATAGAGAGAAGATAGCCGACATAGTTCGCCCAATTATACCCGTATTTGAATTCCACAGAATGCTCTCCCGGCTCAAGATTTACGCAAATTATCCAATCGCAAGTGGATATTTTGACAGGCACTCCATCTACGAAAGCTTTCCAGTTCGAGAAAGGATTCACTTTCATAGCAAGTGTCCCTTCGCGATCCATAAGTACGTCTGCTTTTCCGTAGATTCCCTCGTACCTCTGGGATAAGACATTTCCGCCATCTATCTCGAAATAGCCAGGAGATATGTTTGTCTCGAAAACATAAAATGGTCCGAGAGGATTTTTCGAGAGAGAGATGTTGTCGAAAAAACTAATATACCAAGGAGTGTGGGCGAGGACGTACCTTATGTTATTGTGGGAAAGAGTGTAATTTAACTCATCTGAAGAGTATTCAGTAAGTTTCTTGCCGAAAAGCTGACCTTGCTCAGTCGTGATAAGGCGCCTATTCACCGGATAGAAGAAAGGAAGACCGACCATCTCCTTTCCTGAATATACTGAGACAAGAAGATGGAGGTGGGTGAATGAAAGGAATGTCTGACCGCTATTGTACAGTGTTTCCTCTATAAGTATCCTGCCTTCAGGCAAATGCCTCAATGGGCCATAAAGTGATGAGAGTTCATCCTCTGGAATCAGAAGCATCGATTTAGAGAATATATGCGTCTGTTTCGCCATCGGAACTATCGAGACTGTGAAAAGAATCAATGCGAGAACTAGACCGAGACTGAACTTCTTCCTTTGATGCTTTATGGAAAGAGTAGAAATGAATTCGAAGAAGAGCGCAGAATACATAAAGATTACGGGTGCGACAAAAGTTTCCATCCTTATTCCTATGAACCACGGACCATCGAGAAACTTGACAAAACTCAATGCGAAATTCATCAAGATGGAAGTCGAATATATTAGGAAGGGTGTTTTTTCCCTGGACTTTGAAAGGAATGCAACGAACATTCCAAGAAGCGCTGTGAGAAGGATGTGCCAGCTGATTTTATCCCATAAATATGCCTTGAAGTGGAAAAAATCCATCGATTTCGAGGAATCCTTGGGCATCAGATCAGCTAGGTTAAGTGCCAGCGGAATCGAATAATATGCGTTGAAAAGAAACACCAAGGAGAAGAATGCAGCGAGCCATTTGATTTTTTTCTTGCTCTCATTCCACTGCAGAAGAACAAGCAACGAGAAAACCATCCCTGATGCAACAAGGGTGAACGGATGTGTCATAAATACAGTCGATGCTGCAGCAATCACTAATTTTTTTTTGGAGGGGTTCTTGAAAAAATCAATGAAGAGTGCCACACTCATGAGGAAAAATCCGGAAGACAGTACTTGCGGCCACATTCCGACGAGGAAAACTTCCTCAAAACCCCCAATATGCCAGCTTCCGGGGTTCAAGAGCACAAGAGCGTATGCGAAAGCGCCTGCTAGCTTCCTGCCAGTGACCCTTAGCAGAAGATAGGCTCCGAATGCAGGTATGAAAAGAGCCAGAACGACAAAGAATTTGTAAGCTGCGGAGAAACCGATTATCTTCGAGAGAAGCACCACTAATGTATCGATTATCGGATAGTAGTAAGATGATGTCGGAAATCCTGCCTGCCACTCCGGGCACCAATTGGATGGTGCTAGCATCTCGGAATTGGCGAGACACGCTATCCTTGAATAATGGGATGAATGATCTATATTGACAAGAACACCATTTTTTGCGAGAGGGGAGACAAAATATATTCCGAGAAGTGTCGAAATTGCCAGAATGATCAAGGGTGCGTTAAGCTTTATTTTCGAATAATCTATCTTTAGATCTATCTTCAAATCCGAATCAGGCATGCTCTCTTGAAGAAACCGAGGCAATTATAAATCTTTCTTTTTGAATCGGGGGCGCTCGTCTCACTCGACCGCGATATTGTTAACTATGCTTCCTGCGATCAGGTTGAAGACGATTATCACTATCGCAGCTATGATGACATAGAGGAAGGCGCCCTTGAGCACATTCTCGCCGACTGATCTCTCCTCATTCAGCTTGTCAGCCCCATTCTCTATCCCGTTCGCGAGTATGGAAAGTATGTATGTGACCTGGATGACATAGATTCCGACGATCATCTGGAAGAAGTAAGTTGGGATCCCATCCGAGAACATATTCATCACTCCGACAAAACCGCTCGCCGAGCCCCCTGCCTGGACATTGGCGAGTGTCTTCGATAGCTTGCCGATTATCGCAGTTATCATCGATGTTATCCCGATGACGATTCCAGCTATCGCGGGAGTGAGGAAATTTATCTGGGATTTCATATCCGAGATGACATCGCTCATAAGGTCCTTGAGGCGCTCATCCACCTTATGCATCTCCTTGATGTAATTCGAGACATTCACCATCGCGCTCGCCGCGACACGCGGGCCTTTCTTCACGCTCTGGGAAAGTACTTTCATCGAGCTCTCGATAAGGGATGATGGGAATGAGACTATCGCGCCGTATTTCGGGTCGAAGATGGCTTTCTCGACATCTACGCCGAGGCGGCGGATATTGAGCTCGACCAGGCGGAAGAAGCTCCCTGATGCTGAGCCCTCCATTACTGCGGCGACTTTAGTGAATGCGAGCTCAGCCGGAATCCCATCGCCGAGGCGGTTGCCGAGCTGGAAGAGGGCCGATGCGAACTCGCGCTCGAGCTTTCTCGCCTTCTCCCTTATCTCGACAAGCTTCCCGGATTTTATCTTGAAGTAGAGTCCTATCCCGATGCCAAGACCAAGCGGGACAAGAAGGCTTATCAGTGTCGCGCCAAGGCCGTATGGGCCTCTTCTGTCCTCGCAATCGAAGTCCCCTTTCGGACAGCGATACTCAAGAAGCGCGAAATTCTCCTGCTGTCCCTCGCCCAACTGCGCCGCAGTGACTATCGTGCTGTCTGAAGTGTAGATTATGTCGAAATCCGGCGCGAGGGTGTGCAGTATGAGCGGGAAAAGGCCTACAATGGCGAAAATGACTGCTATCGCGACCGAGAATGTGAATCCGTCGATCACTATGTCTGATTTTCCGTTCTTGATGATGATATTCTGCATCTTCTTCGCATCAGGATTGAATTTTGTGACATCTGTGTCGCCATATCCCGTAGGTCTTGTCGAGAGGATGTTCTTCCCGAGGAAATAGAGCCCTATCGGAAGCGTGATGTTATAGAGCAGCGAGATGTGGTACCACTTTATCTGCGGCATGAAGCTCACGATGAGCGGCAGTATGACGAGGCCGAGGATAGGGAGGATTATCCCCATCATATGCAGCATAGTTATAGGCGATTTTAGGTTCTGAGCGTAATGGAGCATCTTCTCGTATGTCTCATCAAGCATAACTGTCAGGGACTTATCGAGCATGCTGACGCGGCGCTCCTCATTCCCTTCATAGAGCGAGGATTCGATTAAGTGGAATGCCTCGACGAACTCAAGATTGTACTTCTTCCATTTCTCGAGATATATGTCGAGCGACTCCTTTATCGATGCGTATTTCTCTGTCTGGACATCCCAGACGAGCTTCTTCAAATCTAGCGACAGCGGAGGAGCGAGATGCTCTGCGGCGAAATCTATCGCGAGCTCGAGGTTGGATGTATGGCGCATGTATGTCACGACATAGAATACCGATAGGACCATCTGGTTAGATGCCCTCATCCTCCAGCTCGCCGCTATGTATTTCGGAAGGTCGGAGAGAGGGACATATATCGCGAGGCCTGCGAGCGCGAAGAAGAGAAGGAGGAAATAATCCCCGAAGAGAAAGGATATCATCGCTCCAAGGATGATGGTCCCAAGAAGGGATATCAGGGCGAAGCTCATCACGCCTGCCGGCGTGACATCGAGGTGGCACTCAGATATGGCCTGGATAAGCTCAGCCTCTTTCTTCTTGTCGGGCTTGAGCTTGAGGAGCTCCTCAGACTGCTTGCACATCTTCTCGTAGAACGAGAGCTGCTTCGGAAGATACTGCTTCTTGAACTCGGAATATTCGCGCGATGTTATCGGCTGGGCTGACTGGCCGCCTTTCTTGATGTTCAGGTCGCGCTCGAGCTTGTCCTGGTACTTGCGGAGTATCCCGTCGATGCCTG
>CAYNNM010000036.1:0-7897 GCA_964398575.1 uncultured Methanosarcinales archaeon | reverse complement strand
TGTGTTTTAAAGGTTTCTACTCCACAGCCTTACGTAACACAAGGTATATCGCTATGCCTGCGGTGATTATGACTCCGATTATGATCGATCCGACAATCGCCGATACCGGCCTCTCGACAGATGATCTTGTCTCGATGGAGAGTGTGCCCTCTTTCGGAGGGAGCGGCTTTATCTCAGGGGTCGCATTGATGGCTGGCTCCTTCTTCGGAAGCTCTATTCTCGTCGGGAAATTCACTTTCTTCAGTGTCGCATTCACCTTATAGTCGCGCAGGATGACTTTCTCGTATCTCTCGAGGTACTCATTCACGGATGTTATCGTGATTATGATGTCGCTCCTGCTCGAGAGATTGGCGTAGATAGGGACCCCGACAGTCCCATCGCGGAACTCCGTATTCGGCAGGAACCTTATCTTGAAGCTCTCAAGGGTCACTTCGGAAAGATCGAGCCGGAATGACCTGTTCGCGAAAATTATGGTCACAGCGTCGAAGGATGTGAATGTCACAGGGACCTCGTCGATCTCTGAGAGATCCGCATACGACATCTGCGGCGGCCCGAATCGCGGGAGCTTCTCCTTCGAAATCTCGAGCCAGTTATCGTCAGTGAAGTTCAGAAGATGTCTCTCTGTGACAAGGACAAGCTCCTGGGATGATGCGAATGGTGCGATGGCTATTATGATGCCAAAAGCGAGCAAAAATAGGTTCCTGATATGCATTTTTCTCGTGTTTTGCGAAGAAGGGAGCATTTATAAAACTTTCCGAAAAAAACCACTGCATAGGAGTAAATCTAACCCAGGCGAAAGATCTCTTTCCCAAAAAGCGAGACTGTCGTGAACTTCTTCTCGACATCGCGGTATGTGGTCTCGTTAGTTATCCTCTCGACATCCCTGTACTTTGTCACAGTCTTGTTCCGCTCGACTGTCCTTGTCTTCTTGACAATCATATAGTTGATCGGCTCGGCATAGAAGCATTTGACCATCGATGGGATGCTCTCCTGGTAGTACTTGCAGTTGAGGTCGACCAGAAGCTCATTGACCTCGAATGTCCAGATTATGTCGCGCTCGGTCAGCGGGGCTATCTGGATGCTTTTCGGGTAGTTCGGGTAGTTCTCGCGCAGCGATGTCAGCTGCGAGGTATAGCTCCACTCCCCTGTCGCGTTCTCGAGGTTCTTCACAGTCACCCTGCACTGGACCTCATTCGACGCTGTTATGACAGCCGGATGCTGCGTCACTGTGAAATCCATCGCCCTTGGGGCGCAGTCGCGCTTGCCGAATGGGACCTTATCCTCATACTCCTCCGTGACATAGTATGGCTCGTAATCTGTGTATGGGACCCGCTCAAGGACTGTGTGCTTGCCGGTTATCGGCTCCTTGACAGTGAATGTGGCTGTCCGTATGTCTATCTTCGATGCGAGTATGAAAAGAAGCGCTATGAATGCGAGAGAGAGGAATATTGACCTATTTTTCCGGAAGAAATTGCCTGATGCTTTCCCTTTCGAGGAAGGTGTGAGATCAAGCTTCTCGGACTTCTCGCTCCGCTTATTGGCTCTCTTCCCCATAGGAGAGCCGGTCCTGTCTTGCTTTAAAATGCTTTCTTTTTCACTGGACAATGGCAAAAATGCGAAAAGCTTATAAATCAACCTTATTTATCCTCTGACGGGGGTTTATAAAGGTAATATTCATGAGACTGGCATACCTAACCTATCTTTTAGGATTCATCCTGATAGCATCTAGCGCAAGCGCGGCATTCTATACTGATTTTAGGAGCCCAAAAGCCATCTGCGGGGATGATGGGACACTCACTCTTGTGACTCAGCACAGCGGACGGGTCATCGAGCCATCCGAGATAATCATCAGGGCAGAGGATGAGTATGGCCAGAAGATCGATGTGAAGGGCAGATGGTATGTCCGAAGCGATGAGGTGAGCTATATCCGGGGCTCGACTCCGATAGCGTTCACAGAGGTGACCTATGTCGCCGACACGAAGTTCCCGAAGAACGAGAACTACAAAGTATTCTTCTCGTACAAGAGGACAAGCGAGGCGTATGACTACACGACATTGAGCGTGGTCGCGAACTGCCCAGGGATAGTCTGCACATCGAACGCGCAGTGCGCTCTCACAGACCGCTGCGAGAATGGCCGCTGCACCAATCTGCGCTGCAATGTGTGCCAGAAACCGCATCTTAATGCCTGCATCGCGAAATGCGACGACGGGAACGCCTGCACGAATGACATCTGCAGGGACGGCGTCTGCAACCACGAGCCGATCCCTAACTGCTGCGTCGGGAATTCCGACTGCGACGACGGGCTTGTCTGCACAGACGATGTATGCAGCGACGGGTTCTGCAGGAACCTGCCGGTCCAGTGCATAGGGACAGATGTCTGTGTCACCGGCGCCTGCCTCGAGGGAAAAGGCTGCGTCTATGAGAACAACCTCACTTGCCTGAATGAGGAGAACAGAAGGTATGTGCTTCAGGTCGGAGAGCCAAGAGTCACGCATACAGAGACACGCCCGACGACAGTGTGGTCCTGGATAGCGACAGTGCTTAAGAATTTCTTCGGTTAAGGCCTAGAACCTTCTCTTGACATAGGGTTTCGCAATCTCGAATATCTCATCTCGCGTAAGGACTGTCCCGTCCCTTGGGCAGGCCAGAAAATCATCGCTTCCGCCCCAAAGGCCTGAGACCTTGTCTTTCTCGAGCATATCGTGGCGGAAGACTCCGACCAGAACTCTCTTCTCTATCTCAGCGGCATTGAATGCCAATGCGGCTCTCTCGATATCGAAATAATCGCTTCCTGGCCTTCTCCAGAGGATGCTTCCCTTGATCCTTCCTACTCCTCTCTTGTCAGTGAAATCCCCTCCGACAAGATGCGACAGCCCGGCTTTTCCCCCTTTCTCGAGTATGGCGCTTCTGCTTCCTGGGCCGTGCTCGAGATACTCTGCGAATTCGCCGAACTCCTTCTTTCTTGTGAAGCGATCATCAAGGGTCGCCTGCTTGGCCTTCCCCCTCGTATAGATAAGCAGCCTTCCGAGGACCTCATCAGTAAGCTCCTTTAAGTCTGTCTCGCTAGATGAGAATATCTTGCCAGAGTACCTTAGCGAATGATACGGCCCAAACACCCAGGAAAGATACCCGTTCATCTCCTGTGTCTTCGCAAGCTGTGTCGCGAACGAGCGGTCTATCCGGTCCTCAGCGTCGACAAAATACTTGAGGTTGATAAGGTGCATCGTCGGTCCGTCACGCAGCTCCTCGAAGTGCTTGAGGATGAAATAGCCTGTGAAGACATCCTCGTCCGCGTGGTTCGCGGCAGCAAGAATCCTTGAACTTTCATCCATCCTGTCAAGTCCTCCTTCGTCGAATGCGAAGGAATATATCTGCTTGCAGGAGGCGGGCTTGTGCGAGCCATCGACGCCGTGGTGATCGAAATAGAGTATCTGGGGTTTTCTCGACGGATCTGTGAGCCGGAACGACTCTGAATCGATGAGCCCATCGAGTCCGATTATGTGGCTGTATCTTCTCCTGAAAGCATCCACCTCCTTTAGGAAATCCTCTTTCTCGAAAATCTTTCCCACATAGAACTTGATGTCTGAGTTCATTAAAAAAGTCACTACTGAATAGTTTATAAAGCTTTCTTAAAGATTTATAAATAAAGTTCTGGGACTCCACAAGACTTATATAGGAAAACCGATAACACTCTATGTTAGTTAGGGTTGAAGGCTCTTTCTTTGATTCTAACAGGAATAGATAAGGTGAGAACTGAATATGGAAAGAAGGTTTAACAGAGGTTTTAACGACAACAGGCAGAGCCCTGTTGCTGTCGGCGAGGAGCTGAATGTGAGAATAGAGGCTGTCGGCGAGAAAGGCGACGGCATCGCGAAGAAGAGCGGTTTCGTTCTGTTCGTCCCGAATACGAAGGCAGGGGATCACGTGAAGATAAAGGTCACTAAGGTCCTGAGCAAAGTCGGATTCGCCGAGGTGATCGGGAACGCAGACTCCGCTCCGTCGGAAAGCCACGATCATCATCACGAGCACCATCACGCTCCGCCGCAGAGGCACGAGGACCCTAAATACGAGGACTCCGATTCCTTCGGCGACGAAGAGGAAGAAGAGCAGTAGTGCTTTTTTATTTATTTCATTTTTTTAAGAATCGAATCGAAGGATCAGTCTTCCTTCTTCTTTACCTTCATCTTCTCGAGAACCGCTTTCTCACTGATTATCGCAGAATTGCCTGACGGATCCTCAAGGATCAGCTTGGCCGGTTCCTGGCCCCACATTATTCGCTGTATCTTCTTGAGAAGATTCTTCGCCTTCTTCCTGACCTCATCGTCCTCATCAGAGTCGCGCTGATGCTCGATTATCCGCTTTATCCTGTTGAATATCCCCTCGACATTAGTGATGTATCCGTTCGATGCGATGCCAGGCTCGATCTCGGAGACGAAAGGTATCTTTATCTTCGCCATGCTCGATTTCACTATCCTGACTTTCATATCCTCCTCTGAATTTATCTCGAGAGTGTACTTGGCTGGCTCTTTCTCTTCCAGAGCCTCGACATCTGCCTTATGGTACTTGCAGGAGTCGCAATCCATCGAGAATACGAGTATCCTTCCGAAGTACGGCACCTCTATCTCGTGCTCCATCAAAGTGAGAGTGCTCTCCCTGCACATCGGGCAGGGCTGACCGCTTAAAGCCTCAGGCATATTCTGTTCCATAGACTATGGCCTTGCCGGGGCCTTTAAAAAGATTTCTCTATACTCCAAAATATATTTTAGATTCATAAGATTTATATAAGATCTCTGTTCACTATAGTTAAGAATTCTTCATATTGATCCAGGCCAGAGCCGGATTTCCCCTCTTTTGCCGGCCTGGCTTGATCATTTCTTTCCCTTCTCTTTTCATGCTCTTCTTCCTATCTGGATTTCTCATGCGAAACCTTTAAAAATTGGATTCTAAAGGCAAATGCCATGAAGATAGTCATAGCCGGCGGCGGCGGATTTGTCGGGAAGAACCTTATCCGCGTGATGAAGGAAGAGGGATTCCTGGGAAAGGACACAGTCGTCATCGATAAGGACATAAAAGGCCTCGAATCTGTGAAGAAGCATAAGGTGAAGACCATCCTCGCCGATGTCTCAGGCAAAGGCGACTGGGTCGAGAGCCTCAAGGGTGCTGATATCCTCATCAATCTCGCTGCGCAGATATCCGCGAAGGAATACGCGCCTTTTTGGAAGAACAATGTCGAGACGACAAAGGAGCTCATCGCCGCGGCAAAGAAGCACAAAGTGAAGAAGATCATCCATTTCAGCTCTGCCGCTGTCCTCTCTGTCCGAAAGGACTGGTACGCGGAGACGAAGAAGGAATCAGAGGATATCATCGTGAAGAGCAGGATATCGAGTGTCATCCTTCGCCCGTCGCTGATGTTCGGCCCCGAGGATGACAAGAACATCGGATACCTCATCAATTTCGCGAGGAAAAGCCCCATATTCCCGATCCCGGGAAGCGGCGATTATCCGCGGCAGCCGATCTTTATCGACGATGTGTGCCGCCTGACTATCAGCATCGCGAAGAAGTTCAGGAAGGGGAGTGTGCACAGCATCAATGGGAAAGACACCCTTCCATTCGGAGAGATGATAAAGACAGTGCTTCGCAACATGAAGGGCATCCACATCCCGCTCCATATACCGATTCCCATCTTCAAGTTCATGATGATGACTTACCAGAAGGTCTTCGGCGAGAAGTTCACGACAGACCAGGTCGACTCTCTCGTCTCCGGAGATGTCTTCCCTGATTACGCGTGGTGGGATGACTACAATGTCCGGACGACGACCTATGAGGAAGGGATAAGGATAATGCTTGCGGAGAAAGGGCTCCTTAAGAAGTGATTTTTCCTGCTGATTCTTGGGTCCATAATCTTTTTAAATCGAGTTCTTGAATAGCTGATGATGGGAAAGATGGCTAAGATAATCATCGTGCTTCCGGCGTACAACGAAGGGAAGGTCATCGGGAAAGTGATTGCCGGCATAAGGAAGGAAGGATTCCGCGACATAATCGTTGTCGACGACTGCTCAGCCGACGACACTCTTGGGAAAGCTGAGGCTGCCGGAGCGAGAGTCGTCTCGCAGTTCATCAACCGCGGAGCCGGAGCGACTACAAAGACAGGCATCGATTTCGCGCTATTGGATGGCGCTGACATAATAGTGACGATGGATTCCGACGGGCAGCATTCTCCGAAAGACATAAAGAAAGTCATCAGGCCGATACTCGATAAGAGAGCGGATGTCGTCATCGGCTCCCGCCTGCTCAATCCCGAAGGGATGCCTCTTATCAGGAGGATCGCGAACTGGATCGGGAATGTCTCGACATACATCCTTTTCGGCGTCTGGACAACCGATTCCCAGTCAGGATTCAAGGCATTCTCGAGGAAGGCTGCCGAGAGGATAGACATAAAGACGAACAGGTACGAATTCTCGTCGGAAGTGATGAGCGAGATCGGTAAGATGAGGCTCAAGTTCGCCGAGGTCCCGATCAAGGTGATCTACACCGACTATAGCCTCGGGAAAGGGCACGGCCAGGGATTTGTCAATGGATTAAAGACACTCGCGAAACTTATCTTAAGGAAGATACTTAACTGACCTACAGGATTCTTGCGAACATCGGATATATCAGATTGAGCACAAGCACCGCGAGGAAGAAAAGAGATATCCTTGCCCACATCTTCTCCGCACGCTTCTTGTCGCGAACTACTCTTGAGAGCGAAAGCTGCATCATCCGTCCTCCGTCGACCGGGCCAAGCGGCAGGAGATTGATGAGGCCGATGCCTAGCGAGAATGTGATTGTGAGGCGTAAAAGCTCCTCGAGCCATCGGAGGATGGCGTAGCCTGCCTTCGAAAGGAAATTATCTTTCTTCAGTTCTGTCTTATCGGTGAATCCCCTGACGCCTATGTAGCCTGAGGCAAGGCCGTCTGGGTGCGCTGTCGCGGTTATGTTGATGCTTCTTCCTGCGGCGATGAGATCTATTGTGTCATTAGGCTTGACATCTTTCATCATCGCGAAGAAATCCGCGCTTTTATTTATCGGAATCCCGTCCATCGCAGTGATCTCTTCATTCGCCTTCAGGCCTGCCTTCTCCGCGGGAAATCCTTCTGTGACAGAACTCACATAGAATCCGGCAGGTGTGGTCATCGCGCCGATAGCTGGGATGAGGATGAGCGAGCCGATGAAGAAAAGCGCTATCGCAAGAAGGATGTTCGAGAACGGACCCGCTGCGGAGACAGAGTACTGCGCAGGGTCGCTTGCCTTCGCGACCTCTTTCTCGTCAGGCTCGACAAAGGCCCCCATTATCGGGCCGAGGAAGAGTATGCCGCTTGATTTTATCTTGAGGCCGTGCGCGCGGGCGACGACACCGTGCGAGAACTCGTGCACAGTTATTATTATGAAGAGCGCTATCCAGCCAGTCACAAGAGGTATGCTGAAAGGCGAGCCGGGAATATCTATCCCTGGCACTATCAGCGAGACCCCTGCGGGAGTGTTCGGCACAAAGAATAGCTTGTAGAGATTATGGATAAGATAGTACGATATGAATAAGAGCCCGATGTATGATATGCCGATCCCGATATATCCGATTATCTTGACAGCCTCGCCGTACTTCTTCGCGATGCGGTCCATCAGCGAGAGGCCGACCTTTGTGCGGTAGAGGGCAATTATGCCCTGCATATCGAATCTTCTCCTGTTAAGATACACAAGAAGTATGACTGCGAGATAGAAGAGGAGCACCCATTTGTTGTTCGCGAAAAAATCCGAAAATGCCATTCTAGGGAATCAAAAGAAGCAGTATATAAAGCTTGTGAAAATAGTGCTTTGTTGCATAACTAATCCTTTAGAACAATTATGTACGCTCTTTTTCCGA
>CAYNNM010000035.1:0-7950 GCA_964398575.1 uncultured Methanosarcinales archaeon | reverse complement strand
AGGAGAGAACGCTTGAGGAAGAGTTAAAAGAGCCTGCGATAAAGAGGAAGATCGCCGAAGTGAGGAAGAAGGCGGTGAAGAAATCCCAGAAGAAGAAAAAGTGATCAATCGTAGTCTTTCTCGATTATGTCTTTCATCGATCTCGCTTTCTTATCCCCTATCTTCTCGACATCCTTTAACTCATCCACCGAGGCGTTGATGACTCCTCTCACTGATCCGAATCTCTTAAGAAGCGGTCTCGCAAGAGTCGGGCCTATCCCAGGGAATGCGCTGATGATGTATTCCTGGATTTCTTTCTCCGAGAGCGGCTTTCTCTCGTGCGGAGTGTATGATGACTGGTCCTCTTCCTGCTCTCTCCTTGCGATTATCGAGAGGAGATTCGCTGTCTCCTTCGGATTCTTCGTGCGGAGGATGGGGATGCCATAGGATACTGCGATTGTGGCGAGCATCCCGTTTATCGCGTTCGGATGGACTTTTCTCTGCGAGAATAAGTCTCCCTCTCCCTCGATTATGAAAAGCGGCCTCTGGAAGCCCTGCCGCATTGCCTTCGACTGGAGAAGCAGCCTTCCGTCGATTATCGAGTCGACAAAATCAGGGACTGTCTTGTATTCTGCTGCGCATCGGCTCGAGAGGACAAAATCCCCGACATCGAGCTGCGAGAGATTGAGCCTGATGCCAAGATCGACAAGCTCCTTGAGGACCTGCGAGCCCTTCTCCCTATGATCCGCGAATATCTTTATCTCCTTCTCCTCTCCGAAGTCGGCGAGGGTCTTCTCGGCGCGTTTTCTCTCTTTCGCGAGGATTATCCTGTTCCGTAGATCCTCAAGATGGGATCTCATCTTCTTCTCTTTCCTCTGTGCGCTCCAGTGGTATGTCTCATCCCTTGTGCCTTTCGCCATCAGGATCGTCACTTCGCCTCTCTCGTGGCGGCCTGTCCTTCCCCTTCTCTGGATGTGCCTTATCGCGCTTGGGACCGGCTCATAGAATATGACTGAGTCGACCTCAGGGATGTCAAGGCCCTCTTCCGCGACAGATGTCGCGACAAGGCAGTTGAATCTCCCTCCCTTGAAATCATCGATTATCCTTTTCTGCTCTTTCTGGGAAAGGCCGGTCTCTTTCTTCCTGGCCTGCCCTACAAAAAGGGTCGCGCTTATCCCATCGAGCCCATTCAGCGTCGAGACTATCTCTGATGCTGTGTCTCGGAACTGTGAGAAGACAATGAGCTTGGCGTCGGGGACATCGCGCACCTTCCCGCTTACCATCTCGCGGAGCTTTCCAAGCTTCGGATGCTCGATGTTCATCTCTATCGCAGAGTCTGTCTTGATGAGGGCTGACTTGAAATTCACATCCATGAAGAGGTTCTTCGCTGCCTGGGTCTTTCCGGCTCTGGCTTCGCTCTCAAGCTTATTCAGGTATTCCTTGAGCGGACGTACGCCTTGGGTCTCGATAAGCTCAAGCGCGTGATATATCTTGAGGGCCTCGGCGGCGACACTCACCGCTTTCATCATGTCGAAGTCGCGCTCTCCTCGCGAGAGCTCGCCCATCAGCTGGCCCTGGAGCAGGAGAAGGTCCTTCTTCCCTGGCTGGGAGAGTCCCTGGAGAAGATTCTTCTTTTTCAGCTCGAGTATCTTTGTGCGGAAGGAGAGATCGAGGTAATGCCTTATCTCGATGTACTCTTTCGGAAGCGAGACAATCACGCGCGCCATCTCTATCTCCTGCACGTATTCGCGGACATCCGAGTCGCGCTCTGTCCTTATCTCTATCTCCTCGATGAAGAGGTTCTCGAGTATCTCGTTTATCTTGTCGAGCTCAGAGCCAGGGGATGCTGTGAGAGCGAGAATCCTCGGATACTGCGCGGTCTTCTCGTACTGTTTCGCGAGGAAGGTGTATGAGTAGTCTCCGCTTGCCCGATGCGCCTCATCGAAGATGACCAAGGAGACATCGTGGAATGTGATTTCGCTTCCGAGGACATCGTTCTCGAATCCTTGCGGGGTCGAGAAGATTATCCTCGCCTTTTGGAAGAGCTCTTTTCGTTTCTTGGGCGATATCGCGCCTGTGAAGAGGGCGAGCTCATCTTCTGGAAGGTCGATATGCTTTGTGAACGTCCCAAGATGCTGTTCGCAAAGCGGCTTTGTCGGTGCGAAGAATACGACTTTCGAGTTCGGGTACTGCCGCAGGCGCTGCGCGGCAAGCAGCATCGCGATCCCTGTCTTCCCAAGGCCTGTCGGAAGCACGACAAGCGTGTTCTTCCTCGCCGCTGTGGCGAGTATCGTCTCCTGATAGAGCCGTGGAGTGAAGTCTTTGAGCATATTTTGGAATAATCCAGGATTCTTTAAATACTTTAGTCGGGAATGTCCAGTGAGATATATTGTGGGATATAGATGTTGGAGAAAATAGTTATTTTTTATTGTTATTCTTGTCATTCTCCTTGATTAGTTTGAGTACATCACCCACATGCCCTGCCCCGAGAATCGCCACGATCTCGGAATCTGGGTGCGAGGCCATCAGATGTGAGAGGTTCTTCGCGAGAATTATGTTCCTCTCCTCGACAAGGACAAGATGGACATTAGGGTAGTTCTCCTTGAGGTAGCCTGTCAGCTTCCTGATGATTTTCTCCTCCGGGACTTTGTTGAGGTCAATATTCGAGATCCCGTATTTTCTCATCTGGCGTCTTGCGAAGAAGATGGATGAGAATATGTCGCGTAGAAATCGCCACTTCTCGCGCCAGGTGAGCTTCTCTGAGAAGCGCCGCAGAGTGATCGAGATGTCCTGATCCACAAGAGCTATCTTCGCCCCAACCTCTCGGCCGAGATGATATCCGGTGAGCATCTCATCCCCTGGTGCAAAGCCCGTCTTCTGACCGAGCTTCTTCTCGAAATACTCGCCGAAGAGTGAGAAGAGGTATCCTTTGAAGCCGATAGACCTTATGTCACGTAAAGAGAGTCTTTTTTTCGCATCCTTGTTCAGCATCGAGAAAAGCCGTCTTCTGTCGAGCTCGATGGCGACAACCGCCGGACGTATCGAGAGTATTGTCTTTTTCACCTCTTCGACACTCTGTCCTGCGATGTGGGATGTTCCGACAATCACAAGATTCCTGTAGCGGGCCATTGATTGGGCAAAGGGAGTGTGTTTTAAATACCTTTTATTTTCAATATAGTAAATAATAAAAAGAAATAAATTTATATATCGAACGCCCTACAAAAACACATACAATCATATTCGGAGGGTTCAATATGCTTAAGATGAAGAAAGTGAGTGATGTTTTCGGGATGAAGGTATTCACAGACCAGGGAGATTACTTCGGGGAGGTCGAGGAGGCCATCCTTACAAAGACGAAAGTATATGGCTGGAGAGTCCGGAGCACAAGGAACTCATTCCTCGAGAAGATGATAGGGGATGCGAAAGGAGTCGTCGTCCCTCACGCGCTTGTCAAGTCATTCGGGGATGTCGTTGTCATCTCGAAAGGCGCGATCCCAAGCTTCTCTTCCGAGGCTCCGGCTGAAGAAGAATAGATTTCTTTTTTATCTTTTTAGGATAATTTTATATATCTGATTCCCAGTTTCTTGGTGCATGAACATAGTCAGGCTCATCAGGACATACTACTCTTTCTCGAGAAAAGAGCTCACCAATATGGCGTTCCTCGCGATCGCCGCAGCATTTATGATCTCTTTCCGCGACTGGGGCGGCGAGACTTTCGATGCAGCTGCCGGATTCAGGAACCTCTTCGACGCATTCCTGATATCCGCCCTCGCCATAGTGGTCCACGAATCAGCGCACAAGATATATGCGCTCCATCACGGATACGCCGCAGAGCATAAGCCGTGGCATATGGCAGTCATCTTCGGTCTTCTGCTCACTCTTGTGACAAACGGGCACCTCTATTATTTCGGCTTCGGTGTGCTTGTGTACCATCTTGCCGGAGACCGCCTCGGCAGATTCAGGTATCAGATGAATATGAAGGATGTGGGCCTCATCTCTGTCGCAGGCCCTCTTGCGAATCTTCTTCTTGCGATAATCTTCAAGGCAGGCTACATAGCCACGGGAAGCGCTCTTGCCGAGAAGGCGTTTCTGATAAACATCTGGTTCGCCATATTCAATATGCTGCCGCTCCCTTGGGTCGATGGGGGGAATCTTTTCTTCTCTGGACGGATAATGTATATGTTCTTCGCCGCTTTTGTCGGCGTGGTCTCGCTCTTCCTTTTCTTCTCGGAGAGCATACTCGTCCCGGTACTGATGGGCGTCATCGTCTCGGCTGCGCTCGCCATATTCTGGGCAGTCTATTTCGAGAAGATCGCCGGCGACTGAGAGAAAATATCAGAATCTCATCGACTTGAGTCTCTTTATCCTGTCCTCTATCGGCGGATGCGTCGAGAGAAGGGAGAAGAATCCCTTCATGGAGAATGGGTTCGCGATGAAGAGCGATGATGTCGTCTCGCTCGCATTATGCATCGGCTTCTGCGCGATGCCGTGCTCTAGCTTGTGGAGCGCGCTTGCGAGAGTGCTTCCTGTGTGGAGCATCCTTGCGGCAGACTCATCCGCGAGGTACTCCCTCGAGCGCGATATCGCGAGCTGAAGAAGGGTCGCTATTATCGGGGTGAGTATGGCTAGAGCGAGGATGCCGAAGATGTTCCCTCCGCCGCGGTCATCGCCCCGCATCCCTCCGAATATCGCTGCCCATTTCGCCATCGATGCGACAAAGGATATCGCTGTCGCGATCGTGACAGCGATTGTCTGGACAAGTATGTCACGGTTCTTGATGTGCGCGATCTCGTGCGCGATCACTGCCTTTAGCTCATCCTCTGAGAGAAGGGATAGTATCCCGTTTGTCACGGCAACAACAGCGTTCTTCGGATTCCTTCCTGTGGCAAACGCATTCGGGCTCGCTGAGGGCATTATGAAGACTTTCGGCATCGGTATCGCGGCTTTCCTCGCGACATCGGCGACCATCGAATAGAGCCTCTCGTGCTCTGATCTTTTCGCCTCCTTCGCGCGGTACAAGAAAAGCACAATCTTATCCGAGAAGAAATACGAGAAGAAATTGAAGCCGAGAGCTATTATGAAAGCCATGATGAGTCCTGTCTCTCCGCCAAGAAGAAGGCCAGCGCCAAGCATCAGGCCTGAGAGCAGGGCCAGCAAGAGAGCGGTCTTTAGTTTATTGAATGCCATAGAGATGAACAAAAACGCCCAATTTATAAATTTTATGAAATCAAAGCAGAAAATGTGCTTTAGAATATATAGTTTGGAGAATATTTTTGTGAGAACCTAAAAAGATTTTAAAGCGAAAAATGGAAGAAAAGCGATGTATGATCCGTTATTCAAACCAGGAATAATTGAAGTCTATTGTGGACCGATGAAGTGTGGTAAAAGCGAGGCATTGATAGATCGAGTCGACCGCTTCAGGTTCAAAAAAGGAGTAAATGTTTTATTCTTCAAGCCAGATAAAGACACGAGAGATAACCTCCTTGTGTCAAGATCGAGGAACAGCACATACAAATGCATCTTCCTTGATCACAAGAATCCGCACTCCTTATTTAAAATAGTGAATGATGATAATCACATAATCGTAATTGATGAAGCCCAATTCTTTAAGAACGGGCTCGCGAAAGTCGTCGAGAAACTGGCGCATTTCGGAAAGAACGTAATTGTTGGCGGACTCGATCTTGATTTTCGTGGAGAACCGTATGGACCGATGCCAGACGTCCTTTCAATAGCTAATGAAATATACAAAATGACTGCTGTCTGTGATGTGTGTGGAGGGGTTGCGACAAGAAGCCAGAGGTTGGTGGGTGGATTGCCAGCGCATTATGAGGAACCGACAGACTCCATAGAATCAAAAAATAGTGCTTCAGAAGAGAGATATGAAGCGAGGTGTATCAGACATCACATAGTTCCTGGAAAGAAATAATCAATCTGTCTTTACTTTCTCCGCGCCCTCTTCCTTCTTTCTCTTGCGCCCTTCCTTCCTCGCTTCCTTCGCAGCCTCTTCCCTTTCCTTCTCCTCTGCCTTCCGATTCAATATCCAGAGCTGCTTTCGCACATAGCTCACTGGATTCTTGACGCGGCAGTCCTCGCACTTCACGCCGAGATCCCTATAATACATATTGTTGTCGCAGTTCGGCGGAAGCACTTTCTTCTTCTGCTGCTTATGATACCTCAGTTGGCCGAGGAAATAATTCTCTTTGAGCGGCTCTGGATTCTTCTCGTTCCACTCGCGAAGCTTCTCCTCTATCCTCTCGTGCGACCATCCGACAGAGGAGAAGAAATTGATGAGTATGAGGACAGCCCTCTTACGCCCGTCTTTGAGGCCTCCGAGTATCTGCCTTATGCATTGTGGGAAGAACTCCTCTGAGACCTCATTCTGTATGTCGTCGAAATCCTTCTCTGAGAATTCCTTCGCGGTCTTCTCAAGATCCTCCCTCTTTGTCTTGAACACCTCTTTCTTCCCGACAAAATCGAATGAGTTGAGGAAGAGTTTCGCAGCCTCCCCTTCCGCTGACTTTTCCCGCTCAAGAAATATCACATCTCCGACCGTGACTTTCCTCGGGTCTGCGCTCTCGCGGGTGAAAGAGAGGAGGTCTTTTGGATCTATCGGGACGCTTGCGAGTCCGCTTTTCTCGTGGAGCGAGTAAGGCATCCTGAAAAGGTGCCTTGGGGATATGAGGATGGTATCGATATTGAGGAACGGCTCGACATCGAGTCTCTCGACAGAATCGCCGAACTCATTTCTTTCGGTGTAGATTATGTCCTCTTTCTTCATCCCAGTCTTCTCAATTATCGATCCGAAATCATCCATCTCAAGGAGCCTCTTCGCGACAGGTTTCTTTATCTGGTGCTTGAGATACTCGGCAATCTTCCTTGGCGCCTCTGGAAACAATCGTGATACATCCTCCCCGCTGACTTTCTTCGGGAATGATTCGTACGGCACTCCGATGTGGAATCCTTTGTTCCCGGAGAACTTGACACTTATGTTTTTCACCCCCTCTTTCTTCAGGGCGTTTATCACATAATGCGCTGAGATTTTCGAGTAATCGATTATCGCGCAGTCTATATCTATCACAAGGTCCCAGCCGACGCGCAGCTCGTCGAGGTCTTTTTTTGTGGAGGATGAGGTAAGATTGTATGGGTTGTCCCATATCTCTTCAGATACGTGGAAGCTTGTGGCCCCCTTTTTCGCGAACTCGAGTACGTCATTTGGATATTGGAGGGTGTCTGGGCGCTTTCCGAAGAAATCATTGAATCTTACAGCCACCTCCTTCCCTTTCGCTGAATATATTAAGGCCTCCTGGATGTCTTTTCTTTTATAGTATGTCAGAAGGGTCGACTTATCGATCATAGGTTTTGTTGGTGCGGCAACCATTAATAATTTAACGGTTTTGTTTGGTTGTTTTTAGTTATTGTGTGTTATGTGATTTGAAGTGTCTTGTCGGGATTATCCCATACCCCAACCCCTTGATTTCTTATGGAATTTGGGTTTCGGGTTGGGTTTTGTTCAGGATTTCAATCGATTTTTGAAATTTCATATTGGAATAAATAGGAATTAATCATACTTTCATACTTTAAAATAAATTTATTATATATTTATAAAAGTATTAAATTATATTATATTAATATATTTTTATAACAAAAATATAAAATAAAAATATTATTTTTTATTCATTAAATGTTATTTTCAAATAATAAGCTTTTCTTATCAATATTTTAGATTATTTTAATTTTTTAATTTTTATTGAATGGTTAAATTTTATTTAATAAGTTTATTACAATGAGTTCCAAAATCGATCGTTGTTTTTTATTATTAATTGAGTGGGATTTGATTATTGATTATTAAATCAATTATTACTAATTATAAGATCGATTATTATTGATTTTATTATTAATTATATAATAAATTATTATTGATTTTTTTATTTTATTATTATTATTTACTATATTGAAAAATAAAAAAGAAAG
>CAYNNM010000034.1:0-8496 GCA_964398575.1 uncultured Methanosarcinales archaeon | reverse complement strand
TGTTTCACCCATAATATGTGCCTGAGGTGCTAAAATGGAACTTGCAATCGAGCCTCGGTGGATAATCCCGACAGAATTCTCGGTTATTTCCGAATGAGGGACCTGTTCCTCCCCCACATCCACCCCACAAGAAAACACACACCAGTTATCTGCACTATCCAGGCCAAGTAATGCCATTCGAAGCCGTTTCTGATGATTGCTGTCAGGATTGATAGTGCGTAAAGAATCCCTGCGGCAAAGAAAGTCCACGCTCCGATCATTGGCCGCTTCCAGGAGAAGTACAGCAACACAGAAAGAATCAGGACTGGAATATTGTGCATGAATAGGCCAACAACTATCTCCCAAAAGGAAGCTTCTGGTGTTATCACATCGAGCGAGAATAGAGAAAGAAACACCAAGAACAGTATTGATAGCACGCGAGGAGCGAAGTAGATGAATCCCTTGCGTTTCATAGGATTATTCTCTTCTCCGCATTTATAATACCCACTGGACATTCGCCGGTAATGTTTATAAACAAGCTTCGTATCAGTCATTGTTATGGAAGAGAACGGGCGTCTTGCGATTTTTGAGGATCACAAGATACGGAGAGTCTATGATCAGGAGAAAGAGATGTGGTTCTTCTCGGTAGTCGATATCATCAGGGCTTTGACGCGACAACCTGATCATCAGACGGCCAGGAAGTATTGGAATAAGCTTAAGGAACGTTTAGTCAGGGAAGGCAGTCAGTCGGTGACAGATTGTCACCAACTGAGATTGGAATCTTCTGATGGGAAGAGGTATCTCACTGATGTCGCTAGTGCGGAGACCTTGTTGAGGCTGATACAGTCTGTCCCTAGCCCCAAGGCCGAGCCTATGAAGCTGTGGCTCGCCAAGGTAGGTTATGAGCGGATTCAGGAGATGGGTGATCCGTCAAGGTCATTGGATAGGGCAAGGGAGACTTGGCTTAAGCACGGAAGAAGTGAGAAATGGATACAGCAGAGGATGATGGGCAGGAGACGAGGAACAAGCTTACTGATTACTGGAAAAATCATGATGTGAAGGAAGGCGAGGAATTCGCGATTCTCACGAACATCATTCATGAGGAATGGGCCGGTGTCAGCGTAAAAGAGCATAAGGGTCTGAAGAGGCTCAAAACCCATAACTTACGAGACCACATGACTGAGGCGGAATTGATCTTTACTGCGCTTGCAGAGCTTTCGACAAGACAGATAGCTGAATCGATTAACGCGACAGGACTACCGGAGAATGAACTTGCCGGAAAGAAAGGGGGCGGAATCGCGAAGAAAGCAAGACTTGAGCTTGAGAAGAAGACTGGGAAAAGGGTAGTCTCAAAAGAGAATTATCTGCCACCAAAAACTAATGATGCATTGGATGAAAAATAATATTCATCTTCTTCATATCCGTATCAGCCCGTAATAGGATTCTGTTCCGTGCAGTATCACATTGCGCTTCATCGCTTCGGAGCCTGCAGTGACCTCCTTAGATCTGGCCATCGCCCCGAATTCCTCGCCATAGGTGCGCTTTCCCATTTAAGTTTAAAAATCCACTGGACATCCTCGCCGAATGCTTATAAATGAGCGCTTATATGAGACAAGAATGCCGATTGAAGGTCCAGCAGTCCTGAACGACGACATAATCAAGAGCAGGATATACTCTCTTCGGAGCCAACAAGTTATGCTCGATGAGGATTTGGCAGGACTATATGGGGTAGAGACAAGAGCCTTGAACCAGGCCGTCAAGAGGAATATGGAAAGATTCCCTTCAAATTTTATGAATTCTATTCTTTAAGGTCACAATCTGTGACCTTGAATAAGGGGAGGGGAGAGCACAGGAAATATCTCCCTTATGCTTTCACAGAGCAAGGCGTCGCCATGCTCTCCGGGGTCTTAAGGAGCGATACTGCTGTCAGGATAAGCATACAGATAATGAATGCGTTCGTGGCTATGCGGCGATTCATCGCCTCAAATGCAGAGATCTTCCGAAGGCTCGATGGCGTGGAGAGGAAGCAGATAGAGCACGACAGGAAATTTGAAGTTGTCTTCGAAGCCATCGAGAGCAGGGAGGTCCCGCCGAAGAAAGGCATATTCTTCGAGGGGCAGATATTCGACGCGCACAAGTTCGCATCGGATATCATAAGAGGCGCGAGAAAGTCAATAATCCTGATAGACAACTACGTAGACGATACTGTCCTCTCGCTCCTTAACAAAAGAGATGAGGGCGTATCAGTCACCATATTCACAAAAGATGTCTCAAGAGAGCTGGCTCTTGACCTGAGAAAATATAATTCCCAATATCCTCCCATCACGATCAAGGAATTCCGGGATTCTCACGACAGATTCATCATTGTTGATGACAAAGAAGTCTACCACTTCGGTGCATCACTGAAGGACCTCGGCAAGAAATGGGTGGCATTCTCGAAATTCGACAAGGAAGTGTTCAATCTACTTGAGAGACTTCCGCGATGACGAGCGATCATTTTGTCGGCGTCAACAAAATGGCAGATATCGGCTCTCAAGCAAGAAGAGAATCGCGGATAGTTCTAATAAAAACAAATAAAACGAAAATCTACATCCCAAGCAGTTTATACACAAGGATCGCCGGCCAGACAAGCGCTTTTATCACGCCCCACACGCCGTTCCAGAATCCTGTCGCTGCCTGTATGTATAGTATTTAACATTAATAATCGTATAATTTTGGCATAAATTTTTCTTTTCTCAGTGATTTTTTCAAATCCCGGATCAAATCTTCTTTCGAGAAGATGGGCTTTGTTCCGAGGTGCTGCTTGTTATTTTTCCAGTATTGTTCTATTGGATTAAGTTCTGGGCTGTATGGCAACAGACGGATCATCTTTATCTTCTGCTCATTGACAAATTTCATTATATCTTTTGTAAGGTGCCATCGTGCATTGTCGACTATAATGCATAGTTTCTTGAAATGCTTTCTCAGCCGTCTGATGAATGGCAGGAATTTCTTGGAATTCAGTTTCGGGCTCAGCTTTGTGATGACTTTGTCAAAACCGAGAGCTCCGAAGGCATGTATCTTTTCAAATGAGTTGAGAACGTATTTTATCGTCGGCCGTGATCCTTTCTTGAACCATCCCCTCACGATGTGAGGCTCTAGCTTGAAGGTGGCTTCGTCCAGAAATAAGATCTCATATCCAAGTTTTCTAAGGACTTTGATTCTCCGTCGAAGTTTTTTTTAAATTCCTTCTGGAGCTTCTTGTTCGCCTTGAGATGCTCGGGTCTCGCTTTTTGCAGGCTAAGGCCGAATGAGTCGAGAATACGATGGACCTGCATGATGACATATTCAATGCCGAATTTTTTCCTGATGATGTACTGGACCAGCTTCGTCGTCCAGACGACATAGGGAAGATTTTCCTCGACTGGGTTTTTCGAAAGAATTTTTTTCAATCTGACGGTCTGTATCGGTGAAAGTTTTTTCGGCTGCCCTTTCTGCTTTATCGCGTGGCACCCGCCGACCCCGCGTTCCTCGAATCTTTTCAGGATATCGCTAATGGTTGATTCCCTTTTCCCGACGACACCTGCAATGAAACCAAGACTCTTTCCTTTCTTTCTTAAGACAGCGCATTGGAGGCGAATCTTAGCTTTAGCATTCGTCTCGGAGTCATATTTTTTCTCAAGCAACTGCAACGAAACACCACCAAGAAAACCTTTCCCTCTTTGAGTACGCATATAAAATCACCTCAAGAGGAATATGGAAGCACTCATATATAAATATTACGAAAATTAAAGTTATTTACTATAGTATATCGCGGCCCCGATGAATCCTATGAAATACACTCCGCCGCAGCTGTGGTGGTGGATTTTCGGCTTGCATTCCTTGCTCCAATCCTTCTTCTTGAACTCCTTCTCGACCTTCTTCCCGATCATCTGCCCTATCCTGTCCCAGCTTGGTTCTTTCTTCGCCATGGTGTACCCTCCTTACAGGGACATAATCAGCATCCATTTATAATTTTTCTGATTCGAATTTCCTTAGCTCATCCCATCTCTTGCGAAGCTCCTTATCATCCGCTTCGTCGATGAAGAGGTCGTACTGGCTGTGCTTGTTCTTCGGCGATGCAGAATATTTTAGCGGACACCAGAACCTCTCGGTCCGCCCGGCTATCTCCATTACGTAGCTTGCGAGACAATTGAAGTATGAGCAGTAGATGCAGTTGAGCTTCTCGAACCAGTTGAGGTGCTGCAGATGCTTTCGCTCATAGATGAAATGCTCTTTTGGGTTGACAAGAGGTATCCTGTAGATCCTGAATGCGACTTGCTGGTATGTCTCGATCATGGCGTGCATCGCAAGCGCCGGGATTATCATCATATATATGAAAGGCGATGACACAAAGAATTTAATATTGCCCCAGATATTGTTCCTGATGAACATCTTCAGGAAAGAGACCTTCTCCTTCCTTATCTCATCGCGCCGGGCCCAGACCTTTCCGACGATCCGCTGCTTCTTACGCAAGGCCGCGATCTCTCTATCGAGAGTCTTTGTGAGGGCGCGCCTTATCCTCTCTACATCCTTCGCCCTCGCTCTTTTTGCGGCAAGAAGTCTCTCGAAGAGCCTGCTTGTGCTATCTTTCCTATCCATCGGAGAAGAATCGCTGATTTATTTATAAGCCTTGCCTAGAACCACTTATGCGCATCCATCGCGCCAAGCCCGCTCTCGATCGAGTCACCAAGCCTCGCAAGAAGCCTCATCCGGTGGACCTCGCTCTCGCGGGAATCGACCTTAGCCAAGCGGTCGACCGCGATCAAGCCGTAAGGGTAGCCAGGCAATTGCGCGTCGGAAGAGTAGAATGACAGAAGCGAGAATATCTCCTCTTCCGAATACCTCGACTTATTGTAGAGCTCGATCCGGAAGGCGTATCTCGAATCCTCGTGCAGCTTCGCGAAATAGAGATTCGCGAGATGATCAGGGTGCGCTATCTCGCAGGATGGGTAGTAGAGCCATCTTCCGGAAGGCGCGATAGAGGAAATAGCAGTGATGGCATTGTTCCCCTTCCTCGTGAGAAGGGTCGTGGTCTTCGCAAGAGCCCCGACGATGACTCCTTTGCCTGATGCCCAACCATAGAGGTCGGATAGGAAGCGCGACTCTCCTGTGACAGATGCCTGAAGCGTGCCATCCCTGATAAGGAGATCTCCCGAAGCGAGAAGCTCCACAGCCTCTTTCGCAAGCATTATCTCGAGGAACCGGCGCGCCACCTCGCCCATCTTCGATATGGGTGCCTTATGCACCCCCTCCTTCAATGTCGGATCCTCGGATGAGAAGAGCATCTCCTCGAAGAGCGCAGGGAAGAATCTCACGGAATACGCGTCCTTTCCCGGGACATACTTCGCGAGGATGTGCGCATCGACTCGTCTATGCGTTATCTTCTTCCCTTTCTGGTATATCGCAAAAGCAGCGCGGACAAAATGGACAGATAGGTTCGGAGTCCTGATGAGCTCCGCAATCCCACCATCGACAAAAGCGATGGATCTTCCGGAATCAGAGAGAGTCAACTCACGGAAATGCCTCTTCGAGAACGGGATTGTCCTGTATCTTCTGTCAGAGAAAGAGAGCTCATCGCCATCCCCGGATATCGCGGCGATTTTTTTGATTTCATCTAAGAGGTCATCAGTTCTTTCACTCAATCAGTATCACCAGCCTGTTCTTGTCTTCCGGCATTATGGTTATCTCGCGGCCTTTCTCAAGCTCCATGAATTCGATTATCTTCTTCGGCAGGCGGATGTCAAGGGTGCTTCCTGCCTGGCCTATCTTCGATTTCGCCTCAAGGCCGAAGAGTCCGTGCTTCTTCGCGGTGTCGTTTATCTTTTTCGATGTCTCCTCATCGAAGAAGGTCTCGCCGCACTTATCGCACACTTCCGCAGGATAGTCGCCAAGCTTTATCCCGTATGCCCGATAATCGATCCTCTTCTTCACAAGGTTTCCCTTCTCGCATATGTAGCATTTCATGATTCTCACCTTCATCATTCGACAATCACTGTCTTCACGATATGGATGTCGCCCCTTATCTTGTAGCACACCCCGATGTAGCCAAAGACCGCCTTTAGCCCATCGGTCTGCTTTATCTTCGAGCCTCTTTGGATGACCATCCTCACCTGCTCCTCGTCGATGCCTCTTTTGAGCATCTGCTCCTGTGCGTGAGCGGTGATTATCAAGCGCATGATTATTACCTGTAATTACAAGTAAGTCAAAGTAATTTATAAACCTTTCCTAAAAAGCCTTATAAATCAATGTATCGCAGTGACTTTGATGGAGAAAGCCAAACACGATATCGAGCAGTACCTAAAGAAGAAAGGCTTCACGCCGACATTCGAGGTGCCGAAGAACCCCGAGTTCGGGGATTTCGCGATAGCCTGCTTCGCATTCTCGAAGGAGCTGAAGAAGAATCCGAATGAAGTAGCGAAAGAGCTCGCAGGGGAACTTGGAACACACTTTCCTAAAATAAAGATCACCGCGATCGGCCCTTACATCAATTTCCTGCTCGACAGAAAAGAGATGGCGAAGGATGTAATACTGAAGATACAGAAAGAAAAAGAGCATTATGGATCGATGAAGCTAAAGGGGCCTGCGCTGATCGAGCACACAAGCACGAATCCGAATGCGCCGCCGCATCTTGGGCGCGCAAGAAACGCGATGATAGGGGATACCATCGCCAATCTATGGAAATTCAACGGTTATGACACTAAAATCCACTATTTTGTGAACGATATCGGAAAGCAGGTAGCGATGCTTGTTCTTGGGACAATCGGCAAGGAGAACCTCACATTCAACGGGATGCTCGATGAATACATACAGATAAACAGGAAAGTAGAGGAGAATCCGGAACTCGAGAAGGAAGTCCTCAGCCTGCTCAATAAGTTCGAGAGCGGAGACAAAAAGACAATAGCGCTCTTCAATAAAGTTGTCAGGATCTGCATCGTTGGGCAGAAGAAGACGCTTTTGGATCTGGGGATAAGATTCGACTCTTTTGATTTCGAATCAGAATTCATATTCCAGAAAAAGACGGATGATGTACTTTCGCGCCTCAAAAAAACCGGCAAAGTCTTCACGGATGAAGACGGAAGGACCTGTCTTAATCTCGAAGGATTTAATCTTCCGTCGAAGAATCCGGTGCTTGTCCTGACCAGAGCGGATGGGACCTCTCTTTATCAGTTGCGAGACATCGCATACACCGAGTGGAAGATGAAAGAAGGCACCGGTCGAAATCTCATCGTTCTTGGCGAGGACCAGAAGCTCTACTTCCAGCAGATTGCCGCAGCGATGAAAATACTCGGGAACAAGGCACCGGAAGCAATACACTATTCTTTTGTCCTCCTTTCCGAAGGCAAGATGTCGACAAGAAAGGGAAACGTCGTGCTCCTTGAGGATTTCATGAGGGAAGCGAAAGAAAAATCGCTTGAAGAGATAAGGAAGCGAAAACTCGGATACTCTAAAGAGGAGGAAGAGGATATATCTAAGGCAGTCTCTCACGCTGCAGTGAAATACAGTTTTCTCAGGGTCTCGCCGGAGAAAAACATCACCTTCGATTGGGAATCTGCGCTATCGTTCGAAGGCGAGACCGGACCGTACATTCAATACTCGTACGCAAGAATAAACAGCATTCTTGAGAAAGCAGGGAGGGTGAAATTGCAGGATGCAGACGCTTCGTTGCTAACGACCGATGCCGAGAAGAATCTTGTGCGAGAGCTCGCCAGCTTTCCAGCCACGATCGAGGAAGCCAACAATTCCCTCAAGGTGCACCTTCTGGCACAGAAAACTTATGCTCTGGCAAAGACATTCAACGAGTTCTACCACGCGTGCCCAGTTCTCAAGGCAGAGAGCGAGGAATTAAGAGGTGCAAGGCTCGCATTGATCGACGCGACAAGGATTGTCCTTAAGGTCGGCCTTAACTTGTTAGGAGTCGCGGCGCCGGAGAAGATGTAGCTATAGGATATAGCACCCATCGGAGAACACGACCTTCACTTTCTCGCCGGGCTTAAGCTCCTTCTTCGGCTTATTCGCGACGATGATCTCATCGTGGTTCTCATCGAAGACAGAGAGCGTAGGATAGACTTTCACGACCCTTGTCTCGACTCTCTCAAGCTTCCTGAAATCCTTTATCTTCTTGTACTCGACGACAGTCGATTTTCCGGCCGATAGATCATCGAGGCTCACGTTCTTCCCGACTACTTTCACAAGATACGGCTTTCCATTGAAGAGTATGATCTCGTTTCTCGAGAAGAGCGGGAACTCGACAAGTATGTTCATCCGATAGATGTTGCGGGAAGTCTCCTTGTTGTACGAGAAGAGCCGCTCGTTCTCCGAGAATTTGCCGCCGAAATGGCTGATGAGCTCGCGGGTCACTTTCCG
This sequence comes from uncultured Methanosarcinales archaeon, assembly GCA_964398575.1. Classification (GTDB taxonomy): domain Archaea; phylum Nanobdellota; class Nanobdellia; order Woesearchaeales; family CAIVOO01; genus CAYNNM01. Next base: position 132 of record CAYNNM010000034.1, on the reverse strand, counting down.
CGCGAACTTGTTCGACGAGAGGTAATAGTCCTTGCCGTTCCTCTCCTCGATCACCTTCGATATGAAGACTCCTTCCTTGTCTTTGCGGACAGCGTTCTTCAGGAACCTCTCCATATCATCGTTCATGTTACG
>CAYNNM010000033.1:0-8617 GCA_964398575.1 uncultured Methanosarcinales archaeon | reverse complement strand
CGAGGTATAATATAAGAACTTATATATAAAACTCACGTTTAGTTGACAATATCGTTACAACGAAATGTTTAAATAGGCGATTCTCAAGAAATCACACTATGAAAATCATATCGGCTATCGCGATATTCATAATTCTCTCATCCGCTGCATTCGCACTTTCAGTCTCTCACTCCAAGCTCAATGGCTCGATGGAGATAATAAGCAGGACAACAGGAGTCACTCTCGCGAAGATTGGAGATGAGGGTGTAGGGGGCCATACGGAATATTGTCCGATTATAAAATTCGTTCCGCTTCCGATATCATCGCCTTGGGAAACATCCAGGCCTCTTCACCGACCAGCAACCTCAATGTAGGAGGGACTGCATCCTTCGGCAAGGGAATCCAGATACCTGTCGGCGGAGCGCTCAACTTCAATGTCGGCGGGAATACTTATGAGCAGCTGAATTCCTGCAATGCAGGCGATACGCCGATAGCGTACAAGGTCGATACTGCGACCTGCAGAGGATGCTCATCCTGTACTGTTCCAGGGACTGACTGGCAGGCGACACGCCCAGCCAATACTTGCACATATTCAGCACGCAGTTGGTTGTCCTGCTCTTCACGTACTTGCACAGCCAATCTCTGGGTAAGATGCCAAAGATCAGTGAAGCCCGCGATGGTCATAACTGATTCCGGACGAGTCGGGATAGGCACCGCGGCTCCAGGGGCAGCGCTCGATATCAGAAGCGGCGCGAATAATGGCGATGCTGTCGCGCAGTTCTGCACTGCTGATGGGAGCGCGTGCGCCAAACTGAATGTAGTCAAATACCCTGCAGATAGATATGATCCTTTCGCGAGCACAGGAGATACTGGCGGACGCGGCACCTGCATACACGAGACTTGCGGCGAGTGTTTCAGATGCTTGCGCAGTAATTGGCACGGCAACAATCCATATACCTGCCAGCCAGGAGAGTACAAGGAGTGCTGGGATGCAGTCCGTATCGGTTTGGACGACAAATATTGCGACAGGGACTGGAGCGAGAAGAGATATGTGATATGCTATCCTGAAGGGACATATATGGAATTCACAATGCCTCTGAGTCCGGCACTCGACAAACGAACGTGATTTCTTCGAAAATGGCCAGAAAAAGAACAAAGATTATCCTTGCCGCGAGTCTGGCAGCAGCATTGCTTCTTGCAGCCGCATTTTTTATCTGTGAAAAAACTGGAGAAGCATCTTATGAAGGCTATGCGCAGGGAGTATATGATTCTGTAGAGAAGATAATGTATGAGGCAAGGAGCTGCTATCCTGTGCCAGTGTATCTTGGCAATGAGTCGATCCAGGTCGTGGACATCTCCTGCGTATTGCGCGAGCGATGACTGATGCATCCAGGAATAAATATATAAATGAGGCAGAGTCCATTCTGTTATGGTTCATTCCTGGAAAACTTTTCTGCTCGTTCTCTTTCTTTTCGCAGCGCCATCTTCCGCGGATGACTCCTGGCTCTATTCGGATACTGCGACACTGCACCTCTCTGTGACAGGAGCCCTCAATGCCTACAAGACCGCAGACACATATGTCTTCGATTCGCTGAAGGTCAACCTCACGCTTTTCCCGAAAGATACTGAGCGGCAGGTGGTGTTCCCGAGATTCTCCCCGGCACCCATCTCCCAGACTGAGAATGAGGTGGTATTCTCGACAAGCGCCATCGGCGAGACGACATTCGGCTACACTGCGAAGATAGTGACATCGAACAGTGTCAGGAAAGTCGCGGCGAAGATCCCTTTCCCGGCAAAGGCGCCTTCGGAGCTAAAAGAATACACCCAGCCGGCGTACAGGATAGACTCGAACAACATCGAAATAATCAAGGCAGCGTCACAGCTCGCTGAAGGCGAGGATGACTATTTCCTTGTCGTCGATAGGATATCTGATTTCGTCAACCGCGAGGTCAATTACAATCTTTCCACACTCTTCATCAAGGGATCGAAGGATGCATCCTGGGTGCTTGCGAACAAGAAAGGAGTATGCTCGGAGATATCGGTTCTTTTCATCGCGATGCTGCGCTCGCTTGGGATCCCGGCGAGATTCGTATCAGGCGTATCTTACACCAATTCCCCGCTCTTCGACTACAATTTCGGTCCGCACGCCTGGGCAGAGGTCTATTTCCCTGGTGTCGGCTGGGTGCCTTATGACATAACTTACGGACAGTTCGGCTACATCGATCTTGGCCACATAGAGATGAGAAAATCAGCAGATGCTTCTGAGACCTCGACGACATACCAGTGGCGGGCGAAGAATGTCGAGGTCGAGTCATCGGAGCTTAAGATCGATGGCGCGATTCTTGAGAGGAGCGAGAGAAGGGTGCCCGATATCAGGATAAGCGCGAAGCCATACTATGGGCGCGTAGGATTCCTCTCATACAATATAATGCTCGCCGAGATAGAGAATCCGAACGACTACTATGTGTCGAAGAGGATTAAGCTTGGAAAGACACAGGATCTTGAGAATTTCGGCTCTGAGTTCCAGGTCGCTCTCGCTCCGAAAGAGAAGAAGAATCTGCAGTTCATAGTCAGAACGCCGAATCTCGACCCGAAGTACTACTACACTTTCCCGATAACCATCTACACGGAGCAGAACGAGACCGCGAGGACCGAGTTCCTCTCGGGAAGCGGCTGGCAGAGGATCTCAGAGGAGGATATGCTCTCGATAACATCATCGCTGAAAGAGAGGCCGAAGAAGACATACTCGAAGAGAGTCTCATTCTCCTGCTTCACCCGCGACTACTATTCGGATGAATTGATAACGCTCCGCTGCGATCTTGCGAATCTTGGCAATGTGTACTTCTCTGATCTCTCTGTCTGCGTCGACCGCGAATGCCTCGCGCAGGATCTTGGCATCGGGCAGACGATGCTCCTTAATTTCTCGCTTTCCCGCGAGACTCCCGGGCCGAACCGGGTCCCGATAAGGATATCCGCGAAAGATCTCTCGCAAAGCGACATCCTCGAGCTCAATATACTCGATATCCCCAATGTCAGGATAATCGATACCTCCCTCCCTCTCAACATCAGCTTCGAGGACGAGGTCCCTGTCTCATTCACCATCGAGAGGGGTTCGAAGTCAGAGCCGAAGAATATCGCAGCAAGGATCATCGTCAATGGCAATCCAAGAAGACTGAATATTGATGAGCTGAAGGACCGCTTCGAGATAAAGACAAGAGTCCGCGGAAGCGAGCTCTCCGAGAGAAGCGCGATAGAGTTCGAGGTCACATACGAGGATAATCTTGGCCGCAAGTACTCCGCAGGCACAGAGGAAGAGATAGCTTTAAATCCTCTGACGCTAAAGCAGAGGGCAAGGATATTCTGGAACAGCATAGAGGGATTCCTTAACAGGGTCGTAGCGAGGGTCGTCGAATGAAGAAAGGCAGGATGAAGCACAGGAGATCTTCAGCATATGTCATAATGGCGTTTCTCTCTTTCGCCATCTCTTACCCATTCGCTCTTCTTCTGATGCGCCCGGACGGATGCTTCAGCGGAATCGGGGCATTCTTCTCAGGGATGCTTCCAGCCTCTATATTTCTTTTCCTCGCCTTTTTCGCGCTTTTTTCCGCGTGGTACGAGTTCCTGAGGATCCATTTCCGAAGATGAGAGACATAAAGAGAAAGAAAGACGAGAACAGGAAGATGGCGAAGGAGAGGATAGAGACTCTCTTTCTCCAGGCCGAGAAGTCAGACGACCCGTCGCTTAAGAGGAGATACGTCACTCTCGCGAGGAAGCTTGGGATGAAGTTCAAGGTGCGGATTCCGCGCGAGCTCAAGCGGAGATTCTGCCGCCACTGCGGGACATATTTTGTTCCCGGGAAGAACCTGCGCGTGCGGACGAAGAACCAGAAGGTGGTGTATTACTGCCTCGAATGCAAGAAGCATATGCGGTTCCCCTATGTCCGCGAGATAAAGGCGAAGAGGAAGAAGACTGCCTAGGCATCACGCCTTGTGCTCGAGATGGAGCACAGCCTTTCTCTTCTTCTCTTTCTCCATATACTTCATCTTGATATGATTGCTGAACTCTCTCTTCTCTTTGCCTGAGAAATATTTTTCCAGGAATTCTTTTTCGAAGCGTTCGTAGTCATTTTTCTCTATGGCTTTTCTTATCCTCTCCATCAGATTGCTCATATAGTGGAGATTATGTATCGTCGCCAGGCGATAGCCCAGGAGCTCATGCATCTTCAGGAGATGCTGGACATATGCTTTCGGATACTTCCTGCAGGTCTCGCAGCGGCAGCCATCCATTATCGGTCCGGTATCATTCGAGTACTCTTTCTTCATCAGATTCATCCTGCCATAATCTGTCAGCATCGAGCCGTGGCGCGCATTCTCTGTCGGGTAGGTCGAGTCGAAGCAGTCGACGCCAAAGCCGGCTGCGCGGACGATGTCAGGCGGGCTTCCAAGACCCATCAGGTATTTCACTTTGTGGTCATCGAGATTTCCGACTGAGACCTTTATCGCATCTATCAGTTCGTCCCGCTTCTCGCCAACGACGAGGCCGCCAAGCGCTACCCCATCAAAATCCATTCTGTTGAGCTTGTTCGTCGAGAATGTCCGGTAATGCGGGTCGATGCCGCCCTGCGCTATCCCGAAGATGAGCTGCTTTCCCCCATACTCTTCCTTCATCAGCTTGTGATGCATCAAGGATCTCTTTGCCCACTCGTGCGTCCGCTTGATGGAGTCGACATAATTTTTCCCATCAAGGCCGTGGTGCGGGACATCATCAAGAGTCATCGCGACATCGGATCCAAGCGCGAGCTGGTTCTCGACGCTTATCTCCGGAGTGAAGATCGCTGAATCTCCTGTTCTTGGATTCTTGAAGAGCACTCCTTTGTCGGTCTTCTTCTTCAGGAACTCTTTCGAGAGGACCTGGAATCCTCCGCTATCAGTGAATATCGTTTTATTGAAATTCATGAACTTGTGTATTCCGCCGATGTCCTTGATAGTCTTTATTCCTGGGTTCAGAGAGAGGATAAATGCATTCGATATGATTGCCTCGTAGCCGAGCTCCTCGACCTTCTCCCCCTCGATCGATTTCACGCTCGCCTTTGTCGCGACTGGCATAAAGAATGGAGTATGGACTTTGCCGTGGGCAGTGTGAAGAAGACCAGTTCTCGCAGAGCCTGACTTATGGATGATTTCGAACATAACAAAAGAAGTTAGATGGGAGTTTATAAAGGTTGGCGCATTTAATTAATAAACTTAATTTAATTTTCTTTCAATGTATTTTATAAAATCAAGTGATTTTTTATAAAGTGAATATATTTCTTCGGTGGTCTTTTCGAGACTATATATTGCAAAATTTTCATGAACAATATTGTTTCTAATTCTCCCTAATTCAAGAAAAGATTTTATGCTTTCCGAAAGTTGAGGGTCCTCATTCACTTCTTTTTTTGCCAATTCTAAAAATTGTGGTCCAAACATCTTAAAGAAATGATTGGCATTACTGTTTGTTTCTTTCCAATCGAAAAAAAGGTGATATTTGCGCGAGATTGCGTTTGCTCTGATTAATTCAACTACTGATTCCATCTCTCTTGAATATGTTTTTACGTGTTTAATCACCAGTTCTAGAATTACAGTCTCAAAACAACTGGCAGCAATCACTAGAACTTTTTTGAAATGGTTGTCTAAATTGATGAACATCGAGGCTTCTTCATTTTTCTTCAAATAGACCATTATTTCGTTAAATTCATTGTAAACTCCCTCGACGACTTCTTGTGGTTGCATTTTACAAACTTAACCGAATAGAATTGCTTGAGCCCTATTTAATCTTAAAGTAACATTAGCGCGACTTGTCGTTTGTTTCTCTATTGCACTTGTAAAATTGGAGTCTTTTTTGAGAGTATCGAGTTTTTTTTGGTCAATCTTGCGAATATTTATTTTCATTGACGCATAGGCTTCTCTAACTGTTGCTACGAATACTGCCTCAAACATGGAAATGTTAAATTGGTTGTTCTGCGAGTAAAATGTATCTTTTGGTAATGCCTTACAATTTTCTAAAAAAGATTCAAATAATTTTTTAAGGTATGAGATTTTTTCCGAATCATACCTTTTCACTTTTCTTGAAAATTCATTCAAAAACTTCGTCAGGGATGGACTATATGTGTCACCTTCGATTAACATAGCAAAGCTTCTGAGGAGATTTTGTATGTCTTTTATATGTAGGTCTGTTTCAGGTTTTGTTAGATTTCTCCAACGGATGTCTAAATTTAGTTCGTGTAACATTTCGTAAAACTTTGAATGATATAAACTGGCGCGAATTTCTTGAGGATACAGATTTACACCTCCAGTATTAAGTCTGTAGAATATTTCATACATTACGTCGTCATTATTTGGAGGATTATATTGCTTTATAATTATGTTTCTTATAGTCCTCAATTCCAAAGAATGGCGATCTTGTTCGTCAAGAGTTGAATAATTACGACCATCGAGCCTATTTTTGTAATTGGAGTCTGAAGTTTGAAATTTTAAATTAAAGTCTACAAAATATTCTTTGTTTTGTAGAATTTCATCAGGTATTTTCCCTCTCTCATCGAATATTTTTCTAAGTTCAGTTCGTTTATCCAATCGCGGAAATTTGCGTTTTATAAAATAATATATCGTCATTAATCTTTGTTGTCCATCGATTACGTCAAATTTGTTTTTTTCACCCTCATAAAGAAATATTTGCGGTATTGGCAGCCCCATAATTAACGACTCGATAAGTTTGGAGGCTCTCTTTAAATCCCACACATAGTTTCTTTGAAAATCTGGGAGTTTTATCACTCCTTTTTCCATGAAGTCGAATAAAGTACTAAGATTAAAATCATTGGGTGATGAATTTACACCATACTCTATTGGAAAATCTTCACCAGTTTCTTCTTCGTCTGTGATAAAAAATTCATTTTCTTTTCTCATATTATCGCCCCGCTACCCTTATCATAATTATTTTCTATTTAAACCTTGCCCAAATTCCTGGACACCAAGGCCTAAAAAGCCAGTTTGAGGGTCTACGCATAAGGTTTATAAACGTCTCGTCATTCTCCTCTGCTCATGGAACCGAACAAACTAAATGACTATTCTTTCGAGATAAAGAAAGAGGGATCTATGAAGGTCCCGGCAACAGTATACGCTTCTTCGAAACTGATGGAGAAGATAAAGGAGGACAAGACCCTTCTCCAGATAAAGAATGTCGCTTCTCTTAAAGGCATCGTCAAGCAGGCGATAGCGATGCCCGATGCGCACCAAGGCTATGGATTTCCTATCGGCGGCGTCGCCGCTTTCGATATGCGGGATGGGATAATCTCGCCAGGCGGCGTCGGATACGACATCAACTGCGGCGTCCGCATGCTGCGAACCGATTTCACCGCTGATGAGATAATGGGCAAGCGAAAGGAGCTGCTTGATGAGATCTACAAGGAGGTCCCTGCAGGGGTCGGCAAGGGCGGTGTCACGAAACTCTCCCGCGAGGAGATAAAGGAGCTTCTCGAGAAAGGCGCCGAGTGGGCTGTCGAGAAGGGCTACGGCACGAAAGAGGATCTCGAGAGGACCGAGGAATCAGGACGGATGCACGCGGCGAAAGCGACAGCAGTGTCTGACCGCGCGATAGCGAGAGGGATGCCTCAGCTCGGGACACTTGGCAGCGGAAATCATTTTCTTGAGATACAGAAGGTCGACCAGATCTATGACGCTGATACAGCGAAAAGATTCGGCATCGACAAGAAAGACCAGGTCGTCGTGATGATACACTGCGGCTCAAGAGGCCTCGGCCATCAGGTCGCAAGCGACTACATCAAGAAAATGGAGGAGAAATACGGCTTTGAGGGCCTGCCTGATCGCGAGCTCATCAACGCCCCGATACAGTCAGAGCTTGGGCAGCAGTACTTCGCCGCGATGAGCGCAGCGATGAATTTCGCGTTCGCCAACCGCCAGATGATAGCCCACTGGACCCGTGATGTCTTCAAGAAGGTCTACGGGACAAATGAAGGGATACATCAGATATACGATGTCTGCCACAACATCGCGAAGATGGAGGAGCACACAGTCGACGGAGAGAAGATGAAGGTCTGCGTGCACAGGAAGGGTGCGACTCGCTCATTTGGCCCAGGCCGAGAAGAGATACCGCAAGTCTACCGCGATGTAGGCCAGCCGGTGATAATCCCTGGCTCTATGGGGACAGCATCATACTTGCTTGTCGGAACAAAGAAGGCAGAGGAGCTCACATTCGGAAGCACTGCTCACGGAGCAGGCAGAGTATCATCGAGGGCAGGAGCGCTGCATAATTTCCGCGGCGAGGATGTCAAGGCGAACCTTAATAAGAAGAACATCGAGGTCAAGGCAGCGTCGATGAAGGGCCTTGCGGAAGAAGCCCCCGAGGTCTACAAGGACATCGATGAGGTCATCAAGGTATCTAGCGAAGCAGGAATAGGAAAGCCAGTCGCAAGATTAGTTCCGCTCGCTGTGATGAAGGGATGAAAAGACCAGGATAGACTTCACGAACAAATTTTGCAACTTGTTACTTCATTTAAGTCTTCCTTGCAAGATTTTAATGCAATCATTCCTCATCTGAATAAATTCATCAAAATAACTGAAACTTTTCCTCATATGATCGGTGATGC
>CAYNNM010000032.1:0-8637 GCA_964398575.1 uncultured Methanosarcinales archaeon | reverse complement strand
GAAGCCATATCTAAATCAACAACCGCGTCTAAAGTCAAATTATTGAAAAGAATATTTCCAATATGGTAATCTCCGTGAAGAAATATACTTTTCTTGGAAGCATCATGACTGGCGTATTGAGCTTTGAAAACCTGTTGAAGTTTCGTTCCTAGTTCACACCAGAGACTCGTCTTCCCAAGAATGCTTAAGGAACTTTCGAAATAAGATTCGATAAAGGATTTCCAAGAAGAGCATTTTCCAACTAAGTTCTCGTTAAGTCTCCCGAAACCAGATACATGCAACTGATGAATCTGTCTTAATGTTTCTGAAGCAGTCCGGTGTATGCTTAGCACTGCAGATTCATCCAAATAATTCAACGAGATAGGTCTGCCTTTAACCTTTCTAGTAACAAGATATTCTACTCCATCTTTTTCTCCATGATCTAGAACTTCCGGAGTTTTTATTCCATTCAACGAAAGAAATCTCAAAGCAGAGACACTGACACTGTATTTTTGTTTCTCTGAGTTAATAGGAAAGCTTATTGACCTGTCTTTTGAAAAATAAACCAAGTTGTTAATTCCATTTGGTGCCTGCGCTAAATCTCTTGTTTTTAAAATCCGCTCTGCTTTCTCTCGTGCAGTTTTTTCGTCAAGCTTCATTTTATTATAACTGGTTTGCTCTCTCAAGCCCATATTTCAATCGTGTAACTGATGGTTCCTTAAAACTTGGTTCTATGGCAGGATTTTCAACGATAAACTTAAGAGTATTTATTTCTGTGTTCCGATTTCTTCCGACGACTTTAAGAATGTACTCATATCCTTTTTGACCTGCTTGGTTCCTCGTAATCGAGTCAAGAATTTCGGCCGGGCAGTCAGGATGACACGCTATCGATGTTAGAATAATCCAACTCTTCGCCTGAGCAAGCGAAGAAAGATATCTCCTAAAAATCACATCATCCTTTTTGAGATTCCAGACAGCCAAAGTATTCAAAATCTCGTCACTCGGTTCCAGACTTCTGAGTAAATCTTCATCAAGATTTGCGTTCAAGATTCTTTTCAGATTTGAATTCCAACCAACACTCTTACTTATTTCAAAATGTTTAAGCAAGAGAGTCCATATCAACTCTTTTAATTCAAATACTTCCTTTGTGTGAACCCTGACAAGATTTAGCAATTCACCTTGTGATTCGAAAAGATTCTTATTATTATCGTAAATCTTCTTGAGAGTGATCTCATTTATGAAGGTCTTGCCGAAATCTTCGTCATACTTGTTTAGCATTAAAAGATGATTTCTTAGAAATGCTACGAAATTGGCCGCTCGCCTAAACTTCTTAAAATCCGTGAAAGTTATTTCTTTGCGTCTTTTTAATGAAGTAATGGCCCTCAATATTGCCGGTTCTTCACTTTGAAGCGCATTCACTCCTTCATGAAGATTTGAGAACCAGACTGGAAACAAAAAATCTCTTGTCCCACCATGACCATATTTCAGGTTTGTCTGACCAGAACGACCTCTTTGCTTGTAGTATTGATTGAAGTAAAGATATTGAAATACAATGATTTTTTCGAACTTCTCTTGAGAGAAGTATTTCTGTTTCAATAAGTCAATTCTCTTTTTTAACGCGAGGTCTCCTAGCACGTATCTTGCCTCGAGAACCTGATTGGCTTCTGTGACTGCATTTTTTAGATAGTCTTCGCATTCATCGATTGTGCCCCAAACAGGTATGTCCAGTTTACAAAATTTGTATGGTTTCAAATAGTCGATGAAAATCCTTTGAAATTCCTCGAGATTTGTCGTGTGATTCTCTTTCACAATTAAAAGGTCCAAATCTGATTCCCCAAGCATTTCAAATCTTGATGGAGATCCAAAAGAGAAAAGACAGATTCCAGTCATGTTTGTATTGCCAAATACCACATAATAAGCCTTCATAGCTAGAGAAGTTATAAGTTTCAAATAATGTCTCATATACTCTTTTCCATATTCAAATGCATGATAAGGTTCATTTCTACTTCTTGTCTGTTTTTTGTGAAGCAAGTCCTGCAGGAGAAACCATTGATTTGGAGTATAAGCCTCTTGGATTAATCTCTCAAGAAGGACTTTTTCCATGGAATTGAGAAGGAACTCTCGTTTATAAATCTTGTGAAAATCACTCATCTATAGTAGTTACAGAAAACTTTCCTTTGGTATACTTAAGCCTGACAACAGCGCAATTCTTCATCTTAAGACCAAAAATAACTTCCTTGATCGGTCTATTCGACACTATCGCTATCAGAACTCTCAAGAAAGTGCCATGAGAAACAACAGCTACCTTTTTACAAGCTAGAAGCTCTAAAAAATCAAGGAACTCCTTAGCTCTTTTCTTAACATCCAGCAAAGATTCTCCATTAGGAGCTTTTCTCTTCAGAAAGGGTATCTTGTTTATCTCAGCCCAGTCAACCTCCGATTGATGCTTCCCTTCGAAATCGCCATTCCTCTTCTCTCTCAACTCTTTTAAATGCATTATCGGACATCTATGCTTAGAAAATAAGATCGTGGCAGTGTGTGAGGCACGCTTCATATCACTTGAGAAAACAACATTGAACTTCTCCCTCTTCAATTTACTTGCAAGACCCTTCGCTTGCACGAGCCCAGCTTCACTTAAAGGTTCGTGTTTATCCTGAACCTTAACCGATTTATTACCCTCGCTCTCGCCATGTCTAATCAGAAGAATCTCCATAAAAAAGACAAAATCCACCAATTTATAAACCTTTGTCAACGAACAAACCAACATTTATATAAATGGGGATGTTCATTGTTGGTAATTGAATGGTTTCAACCAACGACCTGCTAAAAGACATCATCAAGGAAAGCAGGATCATTGAATCGCAGCTTCCCAAGCTGTCGGAGTTCAAGGACAGGCTGCGGAACGAGAATTTCCATATAAACACTGTCCTTGAGATGGAAGGCATCGCAAGGACCATCTCGCTTGAGCTTTCAAGGATAAGAAGCGAGATGGAAGAATCCATTAAAAGAGAAGCGAAGACAAATAGATTTTCAGGATTCCGGAATTATTCAGTGAATGAGGCAAGAATCATCGCATTTGGCCTTTTCATAAGAGAATGCGAGAACTACAAGAAAGGGAAGACAAGCGAGGCGAACCTTATGAGCGGTCTTGAAAGAGTGCTAAGGACAGAAGCAGAGGCGCAGGCAAGAATGGAGGAAGGGATAAGCCTCTATGAGAGAACGCTGCGCCTTGGCAGGAATGCAGTCGCATCAGCTGCGCTTGTCGGAACGCTTTTGGGTGGGTTTGTCGGCGCGGATTTCGCGAGACCGAAGAGTTCTTATGGGGCTGAGGCGAGTGTGCCTGAAGTGAATCCAATAAAAGAGAATGGTCATTTTCCGTTGCCGAGTTTGGATGGATGGAAGTATCTCGGTGAGATGGAGAAAGACTATTCCGACATTGCGCCAGGGAAAGAGATCGTGAGAGGTTATGAAAAGGGAAACACACGATTAATTATTGTCTATTTCAGAGGTAAGGAAAATCCATATATGTATTGGTACGTAGATAAGAGGACGGGACGGAGTTATGGAAATAGACTGGATGCCAACAACGACGGTGATTTTGAATATAGATTGAATGGAACAGGAGGATTTTTTAAATTTGAAGAACCTTCTGAAACTAAAGAAAATTGGAATTTGTGAACTAACAAGATGAAAAATTACAAAATCTTCTACTTGTTTTTTATCCTGTCAATACAGTTTATTTTTGTGAGTGCCACTGGTTTGGCCGCGGGGAGTGGTGACGACCCGTTTGCTACGGGTGCTAATCTCCCTGCAGCCACCACCGACGGCACTTCATCCTCCTCAACCACCTGGCCCTCTCTGCCTGAAACCAATATGAATTCGCAGATAAGGATGATCGGGCAGACGAAGGTTGTCGGCGGAGAAGGATTGTCGCAGAGCGGCAATTCATTCCACGTCGATTCAGCGCAGTCGATATTCACGGGAGGGTTTGTATTCAATGATGTCGGAAGCACAAACATCGCTGCGGAGGGCAATAAGCTGATTTTCGCGACAGTGGTTTCCGCAAAAGACAACAATGTGTTCTTCATAAAGAACCCGACAGATCCGTATGAGATAGAGAGGATAGCGATTATGCTTAATGCGAGCCAGGCGATCTCTTACTCATTCGACGGAGAGAATGCGACAATCGCGCTGCCAGAGAAATCGAAGATGCTTGTCATCAAGGGCAGCAAGAATGTGACGATAGAGCCGAATGGCGCGAATACTGAAGTGACAATAGACAACTCGAAGATAATCGGGGATAAGGGGGCATATGATAAGCCAAGATACACAATCTTCAACGCGAACCTGACATACCAGAATAAGGACATAATGGAGAGATTAGTCACGCAAGGAGAGGCATCTGTCAGGATAGACACAGAGAAGGGCTTTGGCTACTTGCTATTGAATGGAAAAGTCGATATCAGGCCTGGCGATACATATGAATATTATGATCTGAAGAAGAAAGAGAAATCATACTCGCTGTACAACCCCGGAAGTATGGCTTTTGAGTATGGGTTCCTCAAAGCAGGATTTGTGTACGATCTTCTCCCTGTCATCAACCTCGCCCTCGCGAATTACGGCTTTGAAGGAAGCGAGGACATTACGCTGAGAGGAATCATCGAATACAAGCGCATCCAATCCTTCAATCAACTAAAGGCGATAGCCGGGACATACGAGAACTACAGAGCGATGCAGCTGCCTTTCCTTCCAGTGTACTCCTCGGGCCTCATCGGCAATGAGTACAGGATAACGAATAGGGGAGATTCCTACACAGCGTCGCACATCTACGACCCGATAGCTGATGAGGGAAGAAGGGTCATCTCGAAGCAGAGTGTCGGGAGGCACGCGGTCAGGCTTGAGGCGAAGTCTCCGCCAGAGTACTACTGGCGCTACAGCTCCCAGGACTGCCCTGATTATGGGGTCAAGACCGCTGCCGCGGGCGAGAGGATAGCCGGGGATGTGCGCCTTGAGAATGGGACACTTGCGTTCCGGAACTGGAGGATATACACTCCAGGGACAAGGGATTATGATGGCATCCTAAGCAGGCTCCGCCAGATGATAATAACAAATACTCCTTCGGACTATGGGTCGGTGGATCTAGGATGAGACGCGCGCAGATAACGGCATTCATGATACTTGGGATAGTGATGCTCTTTGTGGCGGGATTCGTCTTTATGGGCCTAAAAGGCATCGGGGGAAGCGCGAAGAAGGCGAGCACAAACCCCGTCGAGAACTATATCGATCAGTGCATAGGGAAGACCGCAGGCTACGGACTCTACCTCCTTGGGATCCACGGCGGGAGGATATATGCGTCTGACAACCAATTCACAGATGACTATTTCAGGATAGCGTACGGATATGATTCAGGCATAAGTCTCCCTTCCCTCCTTGATGCGAAGGCTGACCTTGAGAGGTACATAGATGAGAACCTGAACGAGGGCGCGCATTCCTGCATAAAGGACCTTGTCTTCTTCAAGGAGCAGTACAGGAGCATCGAGGTCGGCGATGCGAGAACCGAGGTCCTCTTCGCCGATGATGCGACGATAATCCGGATCGAGATGCCGGTTGAGCTACGCGATGGCGACACATCAAGATCGCTCAAGTCATTCGAGGAGAGATTCCCTGTGCGCTACAAGAGGATACACGATTTCGCGAAGGAGATATTCGGCTGCGCCGATGATGTCTGCCTAAGCAGGAATGGCGAGATAAGCGCCCATCTTCTCCCATTCCCGGATTCTGATTCCGAGATATATTCTCTCGTTGACAGGAAGTCGAAGCTCGCGAATAAGGACTATGTCTTCATGACTGCGGCAAAAGGGCTCCATAGATACGGGCTTTGCTCGGATATCTGACACTATTTCTTCAGTCTCTTCACGATTATTATCAGGATTACCGCAAGCACGATGAAATCGAAGAGAAGGAAAAGCGGCATCCCAAGATTCTGTATAGGTAGAGTATGGTCTGGCGGAGCAGACTCTCTGAAATGACAAACGGATTGAACTGCGCGATACCCTTTATGAACTCCGGGAGGGTCTCGAGCGGAAGGACAGTGTTCGAGAGGAACAAAAAGAGCGATGAGAGGGTTATCGCGGCAAGGATGGCTGTCTCCTCTGTGTTGAATATGTTCCCTGCGAGCATCCCGATGAGGATGAAAAGGGCGCTTATCATCACAAGCGAGAGCGCGGTTGTCCCGACGGACGCGAGGAAATTCTGCTTGAAGAATATGGCTGCGAATACAGAGAATATCGCGAGCTGGATCGCGATCATGAGGAGCGCAGCGAGGAACTGCCCGACCTCGAAGAGGTACTTCGGGACAGGGGCGATAGAGTTCCTGAAGTAGGCCTTGCCATTCCGCTCGACCACTGTCGAGATGGATGAGAAGAGTATGGCTGTCGTCATTATCACAAGGACAATCAGCGTCGGGAAAATATAGTTGAAGTGCGATTTCTCGACGACAATCGGCTCGACCCTTGTCTTTATCGGGGCGACGATGGCCGATGCCTCCCTGACAGCGATTCCGGATATCCTCGAATCCACATCGTTCATCGATTTTCGCAGATCCCCTATCTTTATCTCGATGTTGGTTATCGTCTTCTTCATGTCGGCGATGGCATCCTCTGAGTATGATTTTGTCCTCTCAGCTGTCTCAAGCTGCTTCTTCGTCCTCTCAAGAGCCGAATCGAGGAGGCCGACTGTCGCGCTCAGGTTGACCACCCGGACATCAGTGAGCGTGATTATGGATGAGAGATTCTTCTTGGCATCATCGATCGTACCGATGGCGCGCTCGAGCGCGAGGGATTCGTTATTGAATGCAGTGTCTTTGAGCTTCGATTTCACAGGCTCTATAGTTTCCTTGGCATCTGTCAGCCTTCCGAGCTGGCCATTCAATTTCGTGAATCCTTCCTTGATTAGGCCAAGATTCTTGTTGATGTCGTTCTGGTAGAATGAGCCCGAGTCGAATGCGGTGTCCATCGAACGTATCTGCGCATCCATCCCGGCGACCTTCCTCTCGAGGTTTTTCTTCTCATCGATAAGCTCAGTTATCGTTATTATGTTGTTCTTCGATTCAGCCTGCGCGAAATTAAGCTTGTTCAGGAGATCCGTAGTCAGATCGAGGCTTATCTCCGATGATGTCGCGGCTATCTTCTGCGTCATCGAGTCGATCAGTATGTAGACGAGATTGAGCTTCGAGTAGTCTATGTGGAATATTAGCTCATTCGCGTTCTCGCTCACCTTCATCCCCGGCGGGAAGATTATGCAGGCATTGACTGTGCCCTCCTTTATCGCATCGACGCATTCCCTCTCGTCTGCGAATTTTCGGACCTGGTAGTTGTTCTCTGTGAGCTGCTTCATCATCGAGTTCGAGAGCTCGGAGTAGGATTCCGAGTACGCGCCTATCCGCAGGCTGAATGACTGCGAGTTCGAGAAAGCGAATCCGACAAGAAGGATTATCAGGAGCGGCCCGAGAAAGACTATCATCGCCGATGATCTGCTTCTCGCGATGACCTTCAGGTTCTTCTTTATTATCTCTGTAAGCTTCATTTTTCGTACCTGTCCGATACCGCGCTCCGTATCATTTCTTCCTCACTGTCTCCTCGAATACCTCGTCGAGCGAGAGGGGCTTTATCTCGAACTCGATTATCTCGTCCTTTATCTGCTCGATTATGTGGAGCAGCGTGTGCATCACGCTTTTTGGATCATCAGTATATATGATCAGCTTGTGGCTCTGGCGCAGTATCTTCTTCGCGTGCACCTTCTGCCCGTAGAGGTGGCGGCTGATGAGCTCATAGTCCTTCGAGACTGTCTCGAGGATTATCTTCTCCTCCTTGCGGTAGAGCTTCCTTATCTCGCGTATCGTCCCCTGCGCGAAAATCTTCCCATCGTGCAGCATTATGACGCGGTCGCAAAGATGCTCCATCTCGGAGAGAAAATGGCTCGCTATTATCACAGTCGTTCCCATCTCCTTTATCTTGAATATGAGGTCCCACATCTGCTTGCGCAGCACTATGTCGAGATTCGCTGTCGGCTCATCCATTATGAGGATCTCGGGGTTATGCACAAGAGCTATCGCGATATCGAGCCGCTTCTGCATCCCGCCAGAGAGGTTCGAGACGATGTTCTCCTTCTCATCCGAGAGGCCGACTAATTTCAAGGCCGCATCGATATTGCGCTCGAGAGTCTCTTTCTCGATGTTGTAGAGCGTGCCGAAGTACTTCAGGTTCTCATAGACTGTCAGCTTGTCGTAGAAGGACGGTGTCTGCGAGGCGAAGCCGAAGAACTCGCGCGATATCTCGCTCTCTATCGGGTGGAACTGGGAATTTATCCTTATCGCGACCTGGCCCTGGTCAGGCAGTATGAAGCCGACCATCGTCGAGAGAAGGGTGGTCTTGCCAGCCCCCGATGCCCCGATTATCCCGAATATCTCGGCCTTTCGTATCTCGATATCGACATCTTCAAGGACAGTCTTATGCCCGTATCTTTTCACAAGCCCTTTCGCGCGCAGAATCTCCTCTTTCATCTCTTGCCTTTTAAGGAAGTGTGTTTTTAAAGTTAGCGTTTTTATGGCTCGATTGCAAGTTTTTCTGAATAGCAAGATTTAAGGGGGCTCCGCCCCAA